>JAZTXB010000058.1:0-22896 GCA_045636225.1 Bacilli bacterium | reverse complement strand
AATTCATTAAATAAATATAAGCCATTTTCTTTTTGATATTCCAATTTACTTACCAATTCTAAAGCATATTCTTTACTTTCTTTATTTGGATCTAAACTTTCTTTCTTTTTAATTAATTTATCTATTTCTTTTTTTATTATTTCATTTTTATGATTGATTGCTTCTACATTTAAATTAGACGTTAAATATAAATCTACTAATCTTTTTTCTTGAACTTTTAATTTATCAATTGCTTTTTCTATATCTTTAATATCTTTAGATTTAGTAGAATTACAAGTTATTATTTCATTATCCATATCATACATATATCTAGTTAATTCATCTAAAACTCTCATTAGTTTATTTTGTATCTTGTCAGCACTATAATGAATTCCTTTAGATTTGCAATTAGGATTTTTACAAGTTAAATGATAATAAACTTTTTCTCTAGGTGTTCCACAATATTTAAATGAATTGGTAGATGATAATGTTTTACCACATTCATGACATTTAATTATAGAAGTAAATAAATGAATGTGTTTACCATAATTAGGATTTTTATTTTTCTCTAAATTAACTCTAGTTATATTCCATAAATTCATATCTATTATAGGCTCACAATAATCTTCAACTCTTAATATATCTTCTTCTTTTCTTTTATATTTGCCATATTCAAAAATACCAATATAAATAGAATTGTTTAATATTTTATGAACTCTATCACTTGTCCATTTACCACTAACTAAATAAGCGTTATTATCTTTTAATATTTTAGCAATAGTTCTTGTAGAATTACCTTTAGAATATAGTTTTAACACCTCTTTAACGACTTCTGCTTCAATATGATTAACAAGTAGGTGTCCTGTATCTTTGTCTCTTATATAGCCATATGGAGCCTTATTTGGGTGTATTTTCTCTAAAGCCATTTTTTCCATAGCTTTTTTTGTTCTAGCTCCTATTTCTTTTCTTTCTCTTTGTCCAAATACCAGATTCATACCAAATATCATTTCAGCATTAGCAGTTCCTACATCATAAGGCTCTAATATTAATTCAATTTTAACATCATTTTGTTCACAGTAATTAAGTAGCCAAAAACCATCATAGTTATTTCTGGTTAATCTATCTACTTTAATAGCCATTAAAACATCTAATTTCTTGTGTTTAATATCTTCAAGTAATCTTTTCATTTGCGGTCTCATTAAATCCTTACCAGAGTGTCCAGCATCATTATAAACATCAATAATATCATAATTGTTCTTTTTACAATATTCTTTAATCATTCTAAGTTGTGAATCTATAGAATATCCATTATCTCTTGCTCATCTGTACTTACTCTAACATATACACCTGTTCTCTTACTCATAAAATCATCTCCTACTATATATCTCACTCAAACGCCAAAAGTTAGGCCTAAATTTTAAATTTTTTTAATTTTCATATATATACCTCACTTAAAAGCTATTTGTTCGGGTAAAATTGAATAAAATTATTTTAATCTTCAATATATACCTCACTAATATTAGAAATAACAAACATAAAAATTAATATTTCTCATGTGTTTGGCATTTTTAGATTAAAAAGTGTAGTCTAAAAATGTTATTCTTCAATATATTCCTCAATTAAAGTTAAAAAGTGTAGTCTAATTTTTAAATTTTATTAATATTTCTTTAATTTCATTAAGATTATATTTTTGATTAAGTTCTTTAATATAAAAAGGTTTATTACTTATTTCATTTACTTTGTATTCATAAATCGTAAGAGTAGTAGGGGAATTGATTATATATTCAGTAGGTTTTATAAATTTTAGATTTGTATTAGTTAAATATTTAATTTGTCCTTTTTTAATTGTGTAAGTGTAATTTTCTAAAAGTTCTAGTAATTCAGTATTAGACTTTAATTCTTCTATAACTTTAAATTTAAGCATAAAAAATGTCCTCCTTTCTAGAAAAGAGAACATAAAATAAAAACTTACGAAACCTATTGGTCAGTAAGTTGTTTTTAAATGGTGCGAGTGTTGTAGTAGTCTACAACTTTTACACATATATAACGAATTGATATACAATTATCAATCACTATACATATTATAACACATATTCTTTAATTTTTATCAAAAAATTTCGTTTGTTCGCTTGTTTTCTAAAATCCTATATTATATAATTTTAACAGGAACATTTGATGTGAGTGTCGTCCTCCAATCTTGAGAAAGAAAGGGGGTAGATAAAAATGAAAACTAAGACTTTTATTATAAAAGTTCTAAAGCTCATTGCTATCATTTTGTTACTTTCTACCTTACTGGTGTTAGCAATAAAAAAATAGACACTCTTCAGCATTGATAGAGTGTCATGTCTATTAAATAGAGGCGACATTCACTTGCAAGATTGAATGTTCCTCATTTTTATTTTATGCAAGATTTCTTGCTTACATACTAATAATAACATAATTTATTGATAATGTCAAAAAATCATTTTTTCTTCCAAAATTATTAGTTATTTTTTTCTTCCATAAATACTACGTGATTTAACTAAATAACTATCTCTTGGTGTTTTTATTTTAGCAAAAGCATTAGTATAAACTGGTTCTTCACTTTCAGATATAATTGGTGTGTTGACAAGCGATAAATTAACTGAATTATTTTTTTCTTCTTCATTTGTCTTGTCTAAACCTTTTGATTTAACAAACTCTATTCCATTTTCAATTACTATTTCATCTGAAGTTGGCAAAATTGGACCAATAGGTTCTCTTTCATTCAACCATTTAGCATTTACTTTTGCTTTCATCCCTTTTTTAGGACATTCTTCCACAACTACTAGAGTTGAAGTTTCATCATTTGAATTATTTTCTATTACAGCCCATACCAAATTTTTATTACCTTTAGGTTCTCTTAATAAATATAGCGTTCCTATATGTGCATATCCTTCCATTTTTTTCAGTCTCCTTTTCTTGTGAAAATATAATATCATTATTTTTATAATTTGTCTATATTTACATACCTAAATCGCTTTTGTTTCTTTCGTAGCCGTGATTTTTACAAATTAAACAAAAAAACATTAAATTTATGATATAATGTAATTATAAAGGAGGATCAATATGGAAGCACAAAATACTCAAACAAAAGAAAAAATGGGTAAACTATTAAAAATTGCATTAAGTTATTATGGCAAAGAAATTTCATTACCATCAACTCAACTTTTTAGTTTTGACCAAATAAATGATAAAGAAAATTCAATAGAAGGAAAATATAATTATCAAATACAATATGGATTTCCACAATCTGGTTGTGTTATTATGGGATTTAGTTATTTTGAAGAAAGTAATTCATTTTCTATAGATAAAATTTCAGTTCATGCACCAACAGCCGATAAGGAGTTTATTGTTGCAAATTTTGCTCCACAATCTGATTTCGGTGGATTAAGCATAAGTGCAAATTTTGGACTAGATATGGATACCAAAGAACACACAAGTTCAGTAGAAATAGAACAAAATCCAAATGCATTAAAAATGTTAGATATGGCTATTAATGATTTAGGTCAAGCTGAAATATTAGGTGAATGTAGAGTTGCAGTTCCAATGGGTAGCGATAGAATCCCTTTATGTAATACTATAGACAAACCTTTAAACAAAGGAAAAAGATGATTAGATAAAGAAAGAAAATGTAATTAGTTTTCTTTCTTTATTTTTAATTTTAAGGGTTTTAGGGATTATCCCTACATTTAGAATTTGTGGGAGTACAAATTCAGTGCTTGCTAGTCCACGACTAGATAGAAAATTAGTATTAATTTTCTACTTTTTCAGTATTATTTTTATCTATATTTGATAACGAGGAATAATTTTTCTCGTTATATTTTTCTATTATTTCTAATACTTTTTCTTCAAACGCTTCCATTACTAATTCTTCAAAGGTAGGTCCATTTTCATCAAAGAAAAAATTCATTTTAAATTCATCTTTAGTCATTTTTTTCTCCTTTCTCGTACATAACAGGTTTAACTTTTATTTCAATAGGTTTAGGATTTTTAGTATAAACTATATTGTGTTCACATTTATCAGGGATATATTTAAATATGTCGTCTTTATTTTTTATTAGTGATTCATCATCTGTATAAACATAAATAATACCTAATTCATATTCTTCTAATTCTACATTTGGATCTATATTTTTATAATCTTTTAATGGGAATATTCTTACTATTGTAGTATCTTCGTCTAAAAGATTAAAGTAGAATATTTTGTTTTTGGTGTTATAAGTTGCTTCAGAGTAGTGTACATCATAGAATTGTCTTAATCTTAAAATGTGTTCACTTAATTTATCATCAGGTAGATATTCACTATATCTAATTCTACCTAAAGTATTTCCAAATAAAGCAGGTTGTGTTCTATCTACATATCCATTTTCAAATAATTCATCAAATGGTTTATATAATGTTTCTCTAAATTTTATAAAGTCAACTTTTATATCTTTATCATTTTGTTTTAATATTATTTCATCAACATAACTCATAATAATTTTTGATTTTTCTTCTCTTGTATAATTTTTCCAAGGTTTATTATATTCTTCATATTTATCAGGGTAGTAGATTTTATTTATATAATCAATATCTCTTTTAACTAATATATCTTCAGGTGAGAATTTTAAAGAATCACATACATCAGATTCATCAATTTTTATCTCTAAATCTTTAATGGTATTTTCAATTACTTTTCTTTCTTGTTCATATTCGTCTAGAGTGAATGTTCCATTGATATATGCTTTTTTTATTCTATCAAATTTAATTCTTTGTTCATTTAGTTGTTTTTGTAGTTCTTCTTTAGGGTTTTCTATCTTCTGTTTAATCATAGGTAGAAAGAATTGATTTACTACTGAATCGTATTCTATAATTTCATCTATGAAACTAGATAAGTGATTTTCAATAACACTTTCTTTGATTGATATTTTACAATCATTACAATAGTAGTAAAAGTAAGAATTACCATTTTTCTTTGTAGTAGCTTTACCACCTAATATTCTTTTACATTTAGGACATCTAACTTTTTGCATATAAATATAAGTAAGAGTTCTTTGAAAACTACGAGAATTCTTTTTCTTTTGTACTTGGCATTCCTCCCATAATTCTTTAGATATGATAGGTTCAACAACATCATTATAATAAGTAGGGTGTTTTGTTCTTTTTCCGTGAACGAAATCTCCTTTATATATTTCATTTTGTAATATTGTATAAATTGTACTATCTCTCCAATTTGTTCTATTTAATACTTTTTCACTATTAAATAAATTACTTATCTTTTTATATGAATAGCCATTGTGATATAAATTAAATATTCTAACAACAATGTCTTTGATTGTATAATCAATAACTAATTTTTTGTTTTCGTGTTTATAACCTAGTGGAGCTTGATTAGGAATGTGTCCTTGTTTGATTGCTCCAGCCATTCCTATTTTAGTTCTCTCTGAAGTTCTTTCAATTTCGTTTTGAGATACGCTCATCATAATACGAGATATCATTTTACCATTAGCTGTCACTGTGTTTATATCATCATTAACGCATATTAAGTCACCATTATATTTTTCTAAAGTCTTCATAATGTTTTCCCAATCATAAATACTTCTTGATATTCTATCAAGTTTTAAGGCTATTATAGTGTTTATTCTACCTTGTTTTAAATCTTCCATTAATCTATCAAATTCAGGTCTTTTATTACCCGTTTTAGCGCTTATACCAGCATCTTCATAATAATCCTTAATTTCATATCCTTTATAGTCGCAGAAGCCTTCTAAACGTTTTCTTTGTTCAGGTAAACTAAAACCTTCACGGACTTGGTCGTCTGTACTAACTCTAAGATATAGTCCACATATTTTTTTCTTTTCTTCTTCCATTAAATCAACTCCTTTACTAAAAAAGAGGAAACAAAAGCATTATTTAACTAATACTTTCATTTCCTCTTAAAATTATTCTTTAAATTACTACAACCCATTTGTACCTCCTAAAACTGATACAAGCTCTATTAGTATTTTATAATATAATAATTTTAAAGTTTTGTATATGACTTATGTATGAAATGTACTAGTTAATGCTTCTAATATAGTTTTCTAGTTCTGATAGCTTAATTTTATTACTGAAATTTTTAATATAGATATCTTGAGAATAATTAAATACTAGGAATGTTATACCTCTAATTATTACTTTGTGTGGCTCTACATAACTGATATTTGTTTTATCAATATTTCTGATACTACCACTTATAAAAGTAGGTGTAGTATTACAAAACTCACAAATAAAATCAATTCTTTTCTTAAGTTCAGTATCTACTTCAATTTCTTGTTTAATTATGTTTATCATATCTACCATCCTTTCTTTTGGATGATTTTTTCATATAACGAAAAAATCAATCATTTCTGATTGATTCATATATCAAAGTTCCAACTAAAAGTTCGAACAGATTCGTCACTGGTGCCTGTGGTCGGACTCGAACCGACACGATATCGCTATCATTGGATTTTGAGTCCAACGCGTCTACCAATTTCACCACACAGGCAAGTAATTAGATTATAACACATTTTAAAATTAAAATAAATACTTTTAAAAATGAATATAAAAAATTTTTAAAATCAAAATATAAATGGTGATAATATGACAACTTTTATGATGTGTATAAAAATTTTTTTTGCAAGACTTATAGATGTATCTCTTGGAACTTTTAGGACAATTAATACAGTTAAAGGAAAAGATTTAGTAGCGGCTTTAATAGGGTTAGTAGAAATAACTGTTTGGTTTTTGATTGTTAAAGAAGCTCTTAATACGGATAATAACAGCGTATGGATAGTTATTTCTTATGCCCTTGGTTTTTCCGTTGGTACTTATATTGGAGGAAAAATATCAAAAAAATTTATAAAATCCAATTTAGAGGTACAAGTTATACTTTCTTCAAAAGATGATTCTATAATTAATAAAATAAGAGAGGAAGGTTATGCAGTAACAGCAATAGAAGTAAACGGAAGTAAAAATGAAAAATATATGCTTTATATACAAATAAGAAATCATAGTCTTGAGCATTTAAGGGATATAATAAAAAAATTGGATAGAAGAGCTTTTATAGTGGTTAATGAAACAAAATATGTAGAGAATGGTTATTTTAATGTTACAAAATAAATATAATTAATTGGTGATTATATGTTACTATTAAAAGGAATTGTAATTGGCATAGGTAAAATAATACCTGGAGTAAGCGGTTCTATGCTAGCTATATCTATGGGTATTTATCAGCAAATGATAGATTCTGTAAATAATTTTTTAAAGGATATTAAAAAGAATTTTATTTTTTTATTTAAAATTGCATTAGGTGTTTTAATATCTATAATTTTTTTTAGTAATATTATTTTGTCATGTTTAAATAAATATTATATTGTAACAATATTTTTCTTTATTGGTTTAATTTTTGGCGGATTTAAGGATATTGGAAAACAAATAAAATATAAAAATAATAAAATAGCTATTATAACTTTATTAATTACATTATTTTTAGGCATGAATAGTGTTAATAAAGATGTTAATATAGAAAACTCTATAATTAATTTTATATATTTTGTATTTGTAGGAGTTGTAGATGCTATTACAATGGTTATACCAGGAATAAGTGGGACAGCTACACTTATGATGATAGGTGCATATAATAAATTGATTACAACTTTTTCTAATATGCTTATATTTGATTTGTTTTTTGAAAATATTTCTATAATGTTACCATTTAGTATTGGTATGATACTAGGTATAATTTTTACTGTTAAACTAATTAATTATTTGTTTAAAAACTACAAAGATAATACATATAGTTCAATTATTGGATTTAGTATATCTTCAATTATTTTAATGGCAATAAGATGTATTAAAACAAATTATACGTTTGTAGCTTTACTTTTTGCATTTTTAATGTTGTTTTTAGGATATTTTATTTCAAAAAAAATCAATCATTATATCTCTAATGATTGATTTTATATAAACTAACTACACCTAAAACAACAATTCCCATACCAAAAAACCAAAGGCTTATATCATCAAATAATACTATAGCAAGCATCATAAATAGTATGCTCAATATCAAAGTATATTTCATTAACTTATTTTTCAAGAGTACCACTTCCGTTTAAATCATATGATTTTTTTTATGAATCATGTATTTATTTTCTTATGAAAAATTATTTACTAACTTAATTTTACAAGAAAAAGTATAAATAATCAAGAAATAAGTCTATTTATAGGTATTTATTCACACCTTTTTAAAATAAACGAATAAATTATATTAGAAATAATGAAAGGGTGGATTATATATGTGCAATAACAATAATGATGTAGAAAGTTGCCGTTGCATAGCAGAAATCCTTACAGTTATAAATGTTCTTCAACAAAATGCAAATTGTTGTGGAGAGACTTGTTTAGAAACTTGTGATAGAGGATTTTTAGGTTGTGGAACAACAACTTTAGGATGTAACACTAGACCAGTTATTTTATATACTTGTTGTGGTAATGGTACACCATGCCCAATGCACTAAAGTGATACAAAATTAAGTAAGCTATATAATAAAAGGGAGAATCTATTATTTAAGTCTATCAAAAAATCATTAAATTTTATAGTAAAGGTGGTAATTATGATAGAAAAATGTAAAAATTTAAGATTTAATTTAACAAATAATATGAGAGATTTAATAATAGAGATAGTAATTATTAATGAGATACTTAAAGAGAATAATTTAAATACTAAAGAAAGAGATTCTTTAATTAAAAAGAGAAATAAATTATTAAAATTATTTAAATCTGAATTCCAAAAACATAATATTAAAGAAATAAAACAATACAAAGAGATACTAGATAAATAGTATTTCTTTTTTATAACAAGTTTTCTTATGCTTTCCAGATACAAAAACACCCCATCCCTATTTTTTACATAGGGTAGGGGGTATTGAATTACTGATATGAATGTGTAAATATAATAAAAAATATAGAAGTTAATATGTAAAATGTGTGTTAAATTTATTATTATTATTATTATTTTTTTTTTTTTTTTATTGCAATAGTATTGTTTATATGCTATTGTTAAGTCAAAAGGAGGGTGTATATGAAAAAATTAAAACTTCGTTTATTGCTATTACAATATGAAACTGAATTAAAAAATAATGACACTACACATATAAAGGATTACATAGCAGTTAATTCAATGCTAGCTGGTTTGAAAATTTATCCTATTCGTGTAGATGAAAGCCAAACTTTAGCTAAACAAATCTTTCCGTTTAAAAGTAAATTGCCTACAGAATATGAGGTACCAACAATTGCTACAATTAAAAAAATATTAGCGATGTATAAAAAAGGAAGTGATGGGTTTAGCGCTTTGCAGGTTGAAGCAGCTACTTGGTTAAAATTAATGATAGAAAATAAATTTATATGTGAAGGTCAAATAATAAATCCTAATGAATTTGTAATGGAAGACTTTATTACTGATGAAAGATTGTTTAGAATTTCTGGTATGGATAAAGCTAAAAATTTTGGTATGGAACTAGCTAATCATACTGAATTTCAAGAAACAAGAAAATCAAAATAATAAAGTTATTAAAAACATAAAGTAAAATTTATGCTTTTAAGTTTGTAGACGAACCCCTAGATTTTTCTAGGGGTTTTCTTATGCTTTCCTGATACAAAAACACCCCACCCCTTTTTTATATAGGGTAGGGGGTATCTAATTACTTACTTTAATGTATAAATATAATAAAAAAGGTTTTAATTACGAATAGAGGAACAAACTTATTAAAAAATGTCTAATTAACCTTTATAATACAATACTTAATTAAGGATTTTGTTAGGGTTCAAATTTGAACCTTTTTAATACTAATTTAGGTTCATTTTTGATACTTTTTAAGGTCGATTTTTATATTTTATACTTAAATGTAACTATTTCGTGCATAAATTATTTATTTTATTTAAGATTTAATTATAATATTTAAACTTAATTTAATTGACAAAATGTCTTTAAAAATTATACAATTATGTTGTATATGGATAATTTGTGAGATGGGGGGACAAACAAATGAAAGTTTTAACTGAGCAAGAAGAGCAAAAATTAGATAGAAAAGAGTTACTTATATATTATAAAAATTTATTAGAATATTATAAAGAAAGGGATAATACACAAAAATTTACTAATTTTAAAAAACTTCTTCATCCATTATTGTTAAATATTATGAAGACAACGCTAAAACAAAAATTAGTTTTATTTAATGATAATAAGATTAATTATGCTGGACCTGTTATATATGCTGTTAATCATACTAATTCGCATGATGTGCCCGCTGTTAGTAATGTAATAAAAGAGCATTGTTATATTCTTGCTGGAACGGAAAATTTGAGATTAATTGAAAGAATTATGTTTCATTTAAATGGAGTTATATTTATTAATCGTAAAAATAGCGAAAGAAAAAACAAATCAAAAGATGAAATTATAAAACTGTTGTTAGAAGGAAATAATTTGCTAATATTTCCTGAGGGTACATGGAACATTTCACCAAATCAAATTATGTTACCTTTGAATTGGGGAATAGTAGAAATATCAAAAAAAGCGAATGTACCTGTAATTCCAATTGCATTAGAGTATTATGATGATGTTTACTATGCAAATGTAGGAGATGCAATTAATTTTGATATACAAGAAACTAAACAAGAAGGAATATCTAGATTACGAGATTCAATGGCCACTTTAAGATGGGAAATTTGGGAAAAATATAGTCAAGTTAAAAGAAGTAATGTTAGTTTGGAGTCTTTTAATCAAGAATTAGAAAAAGCATATTCTGAATATAAAAAACTAGATAAAGAATATGAAAAAACATTAATTTTAAATTTGAATGATGATGCTAATCAAGTTTTTGAACACTTAAAACATTTAAATTATAATCAAAATAATGCATTTTTATTAGGAAAAAATAAAAGGATGTTTTAATTTTTAAAATTATGATATAATTATCATAATAGAGGTGAGAGCATGACAAATTTATATTTTCCTATTTGTGCATTTTTTTGTTCATTATTATTAGTAGTAGCATTTTTTACAAAATCTAGAGTAAAGAATAAAGAAACTGATTTGTTTTCACAATTATTAATTCATAGCTTTATTGACTCAATTTTAATGGTTGTAATTATTTATATTGGATATGTTGCACCTGATAATAAAATATTATATATATTAAATAAGTTGGATTTTATTCAATATATTTTTTGGGCAAGGGCATTTTATTTATATATATTTTATGTTTCTTTTGGAAATAAAGAAAAACTATATAGTAAATTTAAAACAATATCGTTATTAACAAAAATAATAAATTATATAGTTGTGATATTTATTGTTTTCTTACCAATGTATATGCACAATCAAGATAACATAATGTATGCATATGGTCCATCAGTTAATTGCACATATGTAGTTAGTGCTATTTATTTATTTTTTATAGTAGTATCTGTAATAATGAATATAAAAAATGTATTAAATAAAAAATATATACCACTTTTTGCATTAATTGTTTTAGCAATTATTTTGTTTGTTGTTAGAAATTATAATCCAGAACTTTTGGTAATTTCTGCAATACTTGTATATATTGATTTAATAATGTATTTTACAATTGAAAATCCAGATGCAAAAATAGTTAATGAATTAGAGTATGCTAAAAATATGGCAGAGAAAGCAAATAGAGCTAAAAGTGATTTCTTAAGTAGCATGAGTCATGAAATAAGAACACCCCTAAATGCTATTGTAGGGCTTTCAGAATGTATTAAAAATAGTGATGATATAGAAGAAATTCATGAAGATGCTAATGATGTAGTAATGGCTTCAAATAACTTACTTGAAATAGTCAATGGTATACTAGATATAAGTAAAATAGAAGCAGATAAAATGGAAATAATTGAAACTAATTATAATCCAGTTGAATTATTTGAAGAAATAACAACAATAGCTAAAACTAGAATAGGTGAAAAGGACATTGATTTAAGATGTAATTTTGCTGAAGATATTCCTAATACTTTATATGGCGATAAAGGTAAGTTAAAACAAATAATAACTAATGTATTATCTAATGCAGTTAAATATACTGAAGAAGGACACATTAAATTTAATGTTAGTTGTATTAATGAAAGAGATAAGAGTAATTTACAAATAATAATAACTGATACTGGTAGAGGTATTAAACCTGACCAAATAGATAAAATATTTAATAAATTTGAAAGAGCTGAAGAGGATAAAAACTCTACTATAGAAGGTACAGGTTTAGGACTTGCTATTACTAAATCACTAGTTGAAATGATGGGTGGAAAAATATTAGTACATTCTACATATGGTGAAGGTTCTAAATTTACAATATTCTTAGAACAAAAATATTCTAAAACTGAAAGTAATACTAAAGTAGTTAAAGATGAGAAAGTAAGTTATAGTGATAAAAGAGTATTAGTAGTAGATGATAATAAATTAAATATTAAAGTTGCTAGTAAGATGTTAAGTGAATTTGAACTTAATATAGATAGTGCTGATAGTGGATTTAGTGCTATTGAAAAAATAGAAAATAATGAACACTATGATATTATATTTATGGATATAATGATGCCTAAAATGAGTGGTGTAGAAACATTAAAGAAATTAAAAGAAATGGATAACTTTAATACTCCAGTAGTTGCACTTACAGCTGATGCTATGGAAGGTAAATCTACTAAATATATTGAAGTAGGCTTTAATGATTATTTATCTAAACCAATAAATAAAGATGAACTTAAAAGAGTATTAAATAAATGCTTAAATGGTGATATTGAAATAGAAGAAGAAAAAACACCTGAAGAAGACCCACATATTCATAGAGTAATACCTATAACAGATGAAGATATAGAAATGTTAAATAGAAAAATGGCTGAAGATTTAGCTAAACAACAAGAGCAAGAAAAATTAGATAAAGAAAATAATTAAGGCATAAATAATGATTTATGTCTTTTTAATTATTTTTTTTGTAAAATAATGTTAATGATTTTCAAATTTATGCACCATAGTGTTATGAGAAATTGACAAATTTTTTTTTTTTGCTAAAGTAAAGCTGTGGGAGGGGTGTTTATTATGACAGAAAAAGAGGCACAAACATTAGTTGATTCTTCGTTAAAACGATATAAATTAGAACGAAGAAACAATGAATTAAGAATATTAGGAAATAATTTAAAGTGGATAGGTATTCCTAACCTTGTTATGTTATGTTTATCGGTTCCAATAGCAATTTGGGTGAATGATTCGGTTTTTCCTATAGTTGTTCATACAATGGCTACTCTAGGAGGGGCAACAGGTGCGACAATTGGTACACTTGTTGAAAAAACGAATGTTTATAATTGGCTTGAAAAGGAAAAAAGAAATGCCAAGATAGATTATTTAAAACAAGTAAAAAATGAATTAAATAATAATGTTAATAGATTTAAAAATACTGATATTGATAAGTTTGATGAAACGATAGAAAATTCTGTTAAGAAATCATAAATTAAATGATTTCTTTTTTTATTTATAAATCACTTTACCACTTTACCGTTTACCATGAGATACATAGTAAAAAAACTATGTATTTTATTTGACAAAAATGTATTGCAATTCTCTTGTTTTTATGATATGGAAAAGGCAAATAAAATAAAAAAATTTTTCAAAAAAGGCAAATATACGAAAAAATTTAGTGACTTTTATTTTTGTTTTTGGTATAGTGTAGGCGAGTAAAGAAAAATTGCGCAATAATTACTCAAATTATAGTAAATATTTTGCTATATTCCACATAAAGTATTCAAAAATTAAAAGAAATAAAAAGAGGTGTGAAAATTAGTATGAATACATTAGATAGAGATGAATTATTAAGAACAATACTGCAACAAAAAACAAACAATGTGACAGATGAGGATTTTCATCTGTTCTCAGAAAGAACTCCAAAAGAGTTAGATTGGTTATGGAAACCATATATATTGAGAGGCAATTTAAATATGATTGTTGGAGATGGTGGTGTAGGTAAGAGTTATGTTATTGCATATCTATTAGCTGCTATTTCATCAGGTGCTAAAGTACCATTTAAATGCTTTAATTTTGATATGGAAAGAGCTATATTGCAAAATGCAGAGGATGATATAGATGCAACCATATTACCTAGATTACTTGCTAATGGTGCTAATACAAACAATATAGGATTCTTTGATGAAGATAATGAAATCTTTTCTATACAACAATTAGAAAGACTTGAGGAAAGACTTAAAAAAATTAGGCCTGCAGCATTCGTTTTAGACCCTGTGCAAGCATATTTAGGTGATGTGAATATGAATGCAGGGGTTGAAGTTAGAAATTGCTTAAAACCGCTTAAAATACTTGCTCAAAAGTATAATTGTGCAATTATATTAGTTATGCATTTAAACAAGAATATGGGTGCTAGTAAAGCTACTAATAGGGTAATGGGATCATATGATTTTGTTGCTGCTTGCCGTTCTGTAATTCTAATTGAGGAAAATCCAGAAAATCCTGGTGAAAAATTATTTACGCCATTAAAAACTAATTTAATGAAAGAAGGAGAAAGAAATACTCTTTCATATAAAATTACAGATTCAGGTGAAATAAAGTGGCTTGAAAATAAAGGATATATTAGTCCTAATGAATTATTATTACAGAGTAGTAATTCAATTCATAAAGGTGATAAAGCTAGAGAATTTATTATGGGTGTTTTATCTAGAGGTGAGATTAAAGCAAACGAATTTAAGAATTTAGTTATCAATGTTGGTGGTGTTTCAGAAAAATGCTATAACGAAACAAAAGCTAGAATGGTAAAAGAAAATTTAATAAAACATCAACAAAAAGGAAATGCTTTTTATTGGAAATTAGTTAATAATGAATCTTAGTGTATAAAGGTAAACGGTAAAGAGGTAAAGTGTTTTGTCTATGGGGTAATTTTAATATAAAAAACAAATATAATTAAATAAGAGGTTGGATAGTGTGAAAATAGAAACTTTTTATGACGAAAATGGTAAGGATTTACAAGAATTACTTGATGATTTAATCCTTATTTATTACCACGATTTGGTGGATTTATATGGGTAAAAATGGTATAATATATATAGACTTAAATAAAGATTTTCCAATTATTAGGGGAGGTTAAATGAATATTTGGAAAAAATTTAAAGTTGCTATTTATTTAAGACTTTCTAGAGAAGACGATGATTTTAAAGAAGAAAGTGCTAGTATAACTAATCAAAGGAATTTTTTAATGAATTTTATAAGAGCTAATGATAACTTTATCTTCATAGATGAATATATAGATGATGGATTTAGTGGTGGAGATTTTGAAAGACCTGAATTTAAAAGGTTAATGCAAGATATACAGGCTGGTAAAATAGATTGTATTATTGTTAAAGACCAATCTAGATTTGGTAGAAACGATTTAGTACCTTATTATATTAGGCAATACTTTCCAATGATGGGAGTTAGATTTATAGCTGTTAATAGTGATATAGATACTTTTGATAAGAATAAATCTGGAAATAAAATGGTAGGATTCTATAGTGCGATGAACGCTCATTATTGTTATGATACAAGTGAGAAAGTGAAAAGTGCCATTATTACAGAAAAAAAGGAAGGTAAACATTTAGGTGGTACTGCTACTTATGGTTATAAAAAGGATCCGAATGATAAGTATAAATTAATAATAGACGAAGAAACCGCTCCTGTAGTTAGAACTATATTTGAGCTGTTTGCTCGTGGTAATTCACTTCAAATGATTGCTAGATACTTAGATAGTCAAAATATACCTATACCATCAGTTAAAAAAAATTTAAATCGTGGACTTAAATCTAGTATGTATGGACATTGGCAAACAAGGACTATTGATGAAATGTTAAAAAATGAAATGTATATAGGTAACATGTGCCAAAATACAAGACAAAGACCTGCTGTTAATGTTAAGAAATTAGTTAGAGTACCAAAAGAAGAATGGATAATAGTAGAAAATACTCACGAACCAATTATTGATAAAGATACTTTTGATATAGTTCAAAATATATATTCTAAAAATAGTCATATGACAAGAAATACTAGTAATTACTTATTAAAGGGATTTATATATTGCAAAGAATGTGGACATACAATAGGTATAAATACTACTAGAGGTAAAGGCTATTTAGTTTGTAATTATTATCGTAAGTATTCTAAATATAATGCTTGTACACCGCATCGGATGAAATATGATGATTTAGAAAAGGCTATTTTAAAGGAAATAAAGTCATATTTTAAGAAATGTACATCTAAAAAAATGATAGATAATTTAAAGAAAAATGATAAAACTGAAAAACTAATTAAAACACTAGAAAAGGAAATTGACACTTTAGAAATAGAAATAAACGATTCACAGAGAAAAGACAACGAAGCATATACAGATAAAGTAAATGGTGTAATTTCTTTAGAAACTTATTTAAATATTAGAAATAAAATAATAGAAAATAAAGAACTAAATAAAAATAAAATAGAGGAAAACAAATTAAGGATAGAACAGTTAAAGGGTAATGGACTTAATAAAGACTTTGAGAAAATAGCTAAAGACTATCTATCCTTAAAGAAACCTAATAGAAAAATTCTATCAAATATTATTGATAGAATCGTAATAGATGAGAATCTAAATATAGAAATATATTATAAATTTAGGAAACCTATTTAATAATGTATCACTTTAAATGGTAGGGTGGAGTATGCCAACAACTCGCGAAAACGTAGTTTGTGGTGATGATGGTGTTGTTTGTTCTAATGTGTTTAGAGTAGAGAAAATAGATGGATGCTGCGCAACATTTAGAGTACTTGCTGAGAATCCAGAACCAACTGCTTTAACTCCTTATGTAGCAACAAACTCATTCTTTACAATGAACTTAAATTGTGTATGCGCTTTAAGGTGCTTACCAGATACATTTGTAGAATGTATATAAAAGACTTCGGTCTTTTTTATTTAAATAAAAAATAGTTATTTGTATAACTATTTTTTTATAGATTTAATATCAACAATATCACTTATAGGAATTAATGTATTATCCATGGTGATAATAAAGTCTTTGTTTCTTCCAATGATTCTTTTAATAATTTTTTTATCTTTAAGAGTTATTTCTACATTAGCTTTATAAACATAATTAGGGGAAGCAAATATATCGTTAATCTTTTGAAGTATATTTTTTGTGTCTTTTGGTTCTTCTTCTTGTGAATTTCGACTGCTATAAAACACACTACTATTATTATTAAACTTTTTATCTATATTATTATGAAAAACTTTTGGTAAATCTTTCATTCTATCACCTCTATTTAAATATATTAAAAATATATAAAAATAGAACTTATTAAGTATAATATCATATATTATATTGAGGTGAACTTAATGTATAAGATATATCAAGTTGAATATGGTGATACTATAGAAAAAATAGCGGAAAAAACATATACAACTAGCGAAAATATAAAAAATATAAATGGCATAAATGGAGATATGGAACTTGTTGTTGGTAGTTTAATTATAGTTCCTAACGAAAATGAAAAAATGTTTGAAAATTATAGAGTAAAACAAGGGGATACAATTTATTCTATATCAAGATTATATAATGTAGACCCAGATACCCTATTAATGTTAAATGGACTTAATAAAAATGATTATATATACCCAAATCAAGAAATAATGATTCCTGTAAAAGATGTTGCTTTATATATTACAAAACCTGGAGATACAATTAATGAGATCGTTAATAAATTAAATACAAGCTTTGATAATATAAATAAACAAAATAAAAGAATATTTGTTACTGAGGATCAACTTATAGTAACTAAAAAAGAGGAAATTTAAAGAATATCTCTTTTTTTTTTATCTAAAATAAGTTATAATTGTTTTAGAATGCGAGGTTTCTATGCAAAATAATATTTATAATGGATTTAGCGTATTAAAAAATTATGGAGAAGATTTAACTTCAAAACAATATTTGACAGACCCAGCTATTGCTCGTGAAGAAGAATTAAAAAAATTAATGATGGTTTTACTTACACCTGAAAAATCTGGTTTATTAGTTGGTAAAGCTGGAGTAGGAAAAACATCTATTGTTGAAGGATTATCTTTTAGGATTTTACATAATATGGTGCCTGTAGCGCTTCAAGGATATAAAGTTATAAAGATTAATTCATCTTCTTTGCTTGGGAAGATAACTTTTAACGGTAAAGAAGAAATGATAATTACTTTGTTGGTAGAAGAATTAAAAAATGTTTCGAAGACAATACTATTTATAGATGAAATACACACTTTAATTGGAAGTAATGGCGGTTCATCTATGGATTTAGCAAACATATTAAAACCAGCGATTGATAGAGGTGCAATAAAATTAATAGGTGCAACTACTGATATTGAGTATAATACTTATGTAATTCGTGATAGAGCTTTTTTACGAAGATTTGAGAGAATAGATGTAATGGAACCAAATGAAGCAACCACAATTCAAATACTATTTAGAAGTTTACCTAAAATAGAAAATTCAACAGGTATAAAATTTAAATATAATGATTATGTTACTACCATGTTACTTGAATCTATAGTTAGTGCAACTAGTGAGTATAAAAGAGTATATGGTTTAGGCGCAATGTATCCAGATATTTCATTCTCTGTTCTTACTGCTGCATTTTCACAAGCTTTATTTCAAAATAGACAAGTAGTTACAGCTGAAGATGTGTTTTATGCGATAAAAAATAGTAAACGTATATATCCTGATTCAATAATTAGAGAATTAGATTTATTTAGAGAGAAATTTAAGGATGTACTTGCACAAGATGGCGTTGTTTTACCTATTGTGAAATTAGAGGAGATTAGTTCTCCAGAAGGGATGATATAATGAATAAAAATTACATATATTTGATTGTTTTAATTGTCGTGACAGTTGCACTTACGTTATTTTTCTCTGCTTTATATAAAGGCGAGGCTGTTAAAATATCGTACTCTTATGAAAAAATGAATAGGATAACTGCTGAAGAATATGATGAATATATGATGGAACATCAAGATATTATCATATATATTGCTGACAAATTAAATTTGGAAAATAATAAGTTTGAAAAAAAATTAATAAAAAAATTAGAAAAATTAAATTTATTAAAACATACTATATATATAGAGAAAGAAGATATTTCAAGTTCATTAAAGAAAAAATTAAAAAATGATTATTCATATGAATATGATGAAAATAAATTGCCAGTAATAATTGTAGTAAATGATGGTAGTTTAAATCAAATATCATTTGTTGATGAAAATTCCAATGTTAATGATATAGTAAAATATGAGGTTTTTGAATGATAAATGTTGTTTTATTTGAACCTGAAATACCGCAAAATACAGGAAACATCATGAGAACTTGTGCAGGTACATATACCAAACTTCATTTAATAAAACCACTAGGTTTTTCATTAGACGATAGATATTTAAAAAGAAGTGGAGTAAACTATATAGAACATTGTGATTATCAAGTTTATGAAAATTATCAAGATTTTTTAGATAAAAATTCAGATGGAGATTTTTATTATTTAACTAGATATGGTAAGAAACCACATAGTTCTTTTGATTTTTCTGATAGAGAAAGAAATATTTATTTAGTATTTGGAAAAGAAAGTACAGGGATTCCTAAAGAAATTTTATCAAATCATTTAGATAGATGTTTAAGAATTCCTACAAATTCCAATATAAGAGCCCTTAATTTATCTAATTGCGTTGCCTTAGTTCTTTTTGAAGTTTTAAGACAACAGGATTATCCTAATTTATCCAAGGTAGAGACAATTAAGGGTGAGGATTATTTAGAAACATAGTATTGAAAAAAATTTTTAAACGTGTTATTATATATAAAGAATAGGGAGGGGAATTATGATTCAAATTTTAGAGTATATTGTATCACATTATGCTTGGTTTTTGGGTGGTGCGATTTTAGTTCTTCTTGCTATTGTTGGGTATTATGCCGATAAAACAAATTTTGGTCAAGGCAAAAATATAGAATTAGAAAAGGATAAGTCTAAGGACATAACTAATATGAGACTTTCTGAGACGATAGGAGAAGCTCAAAAAGAAAATGATGTTATTAAAAAAGATGAATCTATGCAAAACAATATTTTAGATTCTAAAAAAACAGAAGATAACTCTTTGTTGGATATTACTCAACCACAAAAAGTAGAAAATGCATCTAACTCTGATGCATCTGTTAAAGAAAATTTTGAAAAAAGAGAAGTTGCTGCAAATCAGGTTATCAATGTTGCTGTTACAGAACAAAAAAATAATGAGAAAACAGCAGAAGAGGTTGCTTTAGAGAATTTTAACAAAGAATTTGATTCTCTATTACCTAAAAAAGAACTTATTGCTACAGATTTACTTAATGATATAGATGAATTAAGCTTTGAAAGAACTCAAAAAATTAATTTAGCTGAACTTCCTGATTTAGATGATATAGAACTTCCTGAAATAAAAAATCTTGTTAATGAGGAACAAGATGTTTGGAAATTTTAAAACTAATCCATATAATATAAGTTATAGTGGATTAGTTTTTTTTATTTTATGATAGATAACTTTATTATTTCGTTAAAATCATCGTCAATTGCCACAATGTTTTTGTGTAGTGTATTGCATTTTTCACATTTGTATATAATTTTAAATGTTTCTTTAAATTTTTCTATGCTTATTGGTTTGAGCAATCCCTTACAATTATTCAATCTATCACCAGGATTTATATCTACGTGTTTTGAATATAAACAAAATGGGCAATGATCTCTTGAGGTGTAGCTCAATTTTTTTACGTTTTTTCCACAGCTTTCACAAATAAAGTTTTCGTCTAGTTTAGTAAAAGTTTTCATGTAATCACCATATTTATTATATAATTAAAAAAATTTTTTGTAAATAAATTTATTTAGTGGACTTTTTTGAGGGGATGTGATATATTCTTTATTGAATGGAAGATGATAATGATGTTAAAAAAAATAAAATTTAAAAAAGTAAGTGACCCAGAAAAAAGAAAATTCACTTCATCTGAAATGATATTGCTAGTAATATTGTCATTAGCAATTGGTTTATTATTTGGTGGTTTGTTTAGACAAACGAGTACTATTACAAAAAAAGTTATTGTTACAGATGAAACTTTGAAGGAATTTATAGAAAATTATGAATATATATTAAATAATTATTATAAAGAAATAGATGGCCAACAACTTATTAATAGCGCTATTGATGGGATGATGGATTCTTTAGATGACCCATACTCAATGTATTTTGATCCTAATGAATCAGAAAATTTCTCAATAACTCTTGATGGTAGTTATCAAGGTGTTGGTGTACAAATAATTAAAGATGAAGGTTCTGGTAATATATTAATAACATCTGTGTTTAATAATTCTCCAGCTTCTAAGGCAGGGCTTAAACCAGGGGATGAAATAATAGGAATAGACGGAGAATCCATAAATAAGTATAGTGCAGATGAATTTAGCCAAATGATTAAAAATGGTGCTAAAGAAAAATTTGAATTAACAATTTTAAGAGACGGAGAAGAAAAAGCAATTACATTAGAAAGAAGTTTAGTTACGTTAGATTCTGTAACGTCAGAAATATATGAACAAAATGGTAAAAAGATAGGATATATATATATAGGAATATTTGCTAATAATACTTATTACCAATTTAAAGATAAATTAGATGAATTAGAAAAAGAAAAAATAGATTCGTTGATAATTGATGTTAGAAGCAATACTGGAGGCCACTTAACGGCAGTAGATAGTATATTAGATATATTTTTGACTGATAAGCAAAAAATGTATGGTTTTGAGCAAAATGGGAAAATAACGTATACTTATGGAACTGGAGATAAAACTAAAAATTATGAAATAGCTCTTTTGGGTGATGAAGTAAGCGCATCTGCATCAGAAGTTTTGGTTGCGGGATTAACTGAAAATTTAGGTTCAAAATTTTTTGGAAAAAAAACATACGGAAAAGGAACTGTTCAGGAACTAGTAACTTTATCTGATGGTTCACAGTATAAATTAACAATAAAAAAATGGTTGACTCCTAAAGGCAATTGGATAAATGATACTGAAGGAATAATACCATATAAAGAAGTAGAATTGGATAAAAAGTATTATGAAACATACGAAGATTCAGACGATACTCAGTTAAATTATGCTATAAAATATTTAAGCAAATGAGAAAATTTAAATATTATAATATAAAATAATGCTCTAAAAGGGCATTTTTTTTGGTTTTAAGAAAAAAGTATGATATAATTTAAACAGGTGATTTATTAATGAAAACGATGTGTATTGGAGATAATTTAAAAATCCAATGTTACAAACACAATAAAAAAAT
This sequence comes from Bacilli bacterium, assembly GCA_045636225.1. GTDB lineage: Bacteria > Bacillota_I > Bacilli_A > RF39 > UBA660 > UMGS1613. The sequence goes on along the minus strand of JAZTXB010000058.1, from coordinate 508 downwards.
ACATAGAGAATGGTCTGAAGCGGTTGTGTTAGATATAAAAAAAGATTATATTGTGTTTGGTAATAATAAAACAGTTGTTACAGAGTCAGAAGGAACAACTTGGAAAACAAAAGAACCAGCGGTAATGTATTTTTTTAAAAACAAGTGGTATAACATAATAGCTCAAATGAAAAAAGATGGTATATATTATTATTGTAATATAGCAACTCCGTATATAATAGAAGAAAATACAATAAAATATATTGATTATGATTTGGATTTGAGAATTTTTCCTAAAGGTGATTATAAAATATTAGATAAATTAGAATATGAATATCATAAAAATAAGATGCAATATTCAAAAGAATTGGATATAGTTATAAATAATGCAATGAAGGAATTAATAAAAGAATACATGGGAAATGCATTTATGTTTAAGAAAGAGAATAATATTAAGTATTTGGATACTTATTTAAATTTAAAAAAAGATGAAAGCAATTCATTTAATGAATAGATTCAAATCTATTTT
>JAZTXB010000057.1:0-4435 GCA_045636225.1 Bacilli bacterium | reverse complement strand
AGTGTTAATATTATTGATATTAATAATCTAGAAAAAAACATTGATGAATTATTTTTCATGATATCACCAATAAAATATATGTAGACAAACTATTAAAAATAACAATAAAACTAAAAAAATCACAGTACTACCTAAATAGTTCCATGACTTTTCAATTATTATTTATTTAAATTGTATTCTTATTTTATATTCTCTCTATCTTTAAGAAATTAGTTGTTTTTATAGGTCCATTATTAGGGAATCCTCCTGTAATAACAATTAAATCTTTCTCTTTTAAATTTATCATTTCTTTAGTTTTATTTATTGCTTCTTCTACCATATCATCAGTACTTTCATATACTGGAAGAAGTGTTGTATAAACACCAAATCTAAGTGATAAAGAAAGCGCAACTTTTTCTGTAGGACAAGCAGCTAAAATAATTGTTTTAGGTCTTAAGTTACTAATTTTAGATGCTGTATAACCACTAAGTGTTGCAGCTACTATTACTTTTACATCAAGCATATTAGATGCATCTACTACACTTCTAGCTATTGTATCTGTTATATCTGCTTCATAAATAGGTTTTTCTATATTTTCGTAGTCTAGATATTTTTCTGTATTTTCTACTATTTCAGCCATATATTTTACAGCATCTATAGGATATTTACCTGTAGTTGTTTCCCCACTTAACATAACTGCATCAGTACCATCTAAAACAGCATTAGCTATATCTGTAACTTCAGCTCTTGTTGGTCTTGCATTTTTATACATAGAAGCAAGCATTTCAGTTGCTACTATACAAAATTTACCAGCTTTTCTACATTTTTTTATTATTTTCTTTTGTAATATAGGTAATTCTTTCATAGCTACTTCTACACCTAAATCACCACGCGCTACCATTATTCCATCACTATAATTTATAATATCATCTATATTTTCAAGTGCTGTATTACTTTCTACTTTAGATATTATTTGCATATTACTATTATGTTCTTTTAATATTTCTTTAACAGCTAATATATCTTCTTTTGAAGATACAAAAGAAAGTGCTAAAAAATCTCCATTATGATTACAAGCATAAATAATATCTTCTTTATCTTGTTTACTTATAAACGGCATATTTAAATTAACACCTGGTACATTTATACCTTTTCTACTACCTAATTGTCCTCCTACTACTATTGAACAAGTAAGACCTTTTTTATCTTTAGCAGTAACAAGTAATTTCATAAGTCCATCTTCAAGTAATATAATATCATCAACATTTATAGAATCAAGTGCTTCTTTATAATTTACAGATATTGCTTTTTCTGTACCTATTATATCGTCTTTTACTAATTTTATAGATTTTCCTTCCGTTAAAGTAATGCAATCATTTTCTACTATACCTGTTCTAAAATCAGGTCCCTTAGTATCATATAATATACCTACATTAGTTTTTAATTCCTTATTAATTTTTCGAACTAACTCTACAGTTTCTTTCTTTTCTATATCGTCTGCATGTGAAAAATTTATACGAGCAACATTCATCCCATTTTCTATCATAGATTTCATTACATCATATTTTCTACTTGCAGGTCCTATACTACATATTATCTTTGTTTTTTTCATATTATCCTCCTTTTTACGCAAAACAGGAAACATTTTATCACATAAGCAGTAAAAAAGTCAATAAAAAAATAGAGATTATCTCTATTTAGTTTTTATTAAATGTTTATTTAATGAATAGTACTGTATTCCAGATGTTACTGAAAGTACTGTTGCGATTAATAAAAGTACTTTAGCTACTGATACATTCCATACTTCAAATGGTAAATTATAGAATAAAGTAAGTACTATTCCTACCATTAAACAAGCTGTTTTTAATTTACCTGAATTAATAGCAGCTACTACTTTACCTTTACTAGCAGCAAGCATCTTTATAGAATTAACTACTGTATCTCTTAATATTACTATTACAGGTATTATTGGATGAATAAATCCTTGTGCGGATAAAATAATTAGTACTGAATTAACTAAAACTTTATCAGCTATTGCATCCATTAATTTTCCAAAATCAGTTATTAAATTATATTTACGAGCTATATATCCATCTAAGAAATCGGTTAGAGATGCAGCTATAAATAAGAAACCTGATACTATATATTTTAAATCTACAACTATTGTTTCATTTATAAATAATTTAGGAATATCAAATCCAAAAATATCTCCTATATAATCTCCACCTAACAATATTACTATTATTAATATTGCCATAATTATTCTTGCGATTGTCAGTTTATTAGGCAAATTCATTTATTACACTTCCTTCATTTACTATTGTATTTGTTATTTCATCATCTTGTTTTGTAATTAGTAACACTACAACATACACAATTATTACTACTAAAAGAACTATTCCCATTATTATTAAAAATCTAGGAATTTGATGTTCTTGCTTCTCAACAGTATACGGAGAAGCTATTTTTACAGTTTTCAACTTTTTATTTTTTTTCTTCTGGTCTTTTTCTGCTTTTTTTATATCATCAATTGATATTTTAGATGTAAAGTCAAATAGATACTCATTAAATTCCTCAACCATTTTATCGTAATCAAGGCCCAAATACTTAGAATAGTTTTTTATAAACATTTTAAGATAAAAAATATCATTAAAAGCTTCTTTATCACCATCTTCAATACTTTCTATTTGAGATGCCCTAATTTTCAAATCAGCTGCGGCTTCATCTATAGTTATTCCCATAGATTCCCTAGCTTCTTTTAACTTTTCTCCTATTTCTTTCATAATACCTCAATTCTAAAATAATAATATTTTATAAGCCATGTTCTGTTCTCTTACGAGCGACAAATATTTATCTACCATTTCTGGTCCCTGAATCGGTTGAATTTCCTATCAGAGTTCCCCTACCAAAATTTGGGTTTCTCACTTGTGGGGTTTACCACGTTCCACTTCCACTATTTCTAGCTTCCTCGTCACTTTGGCACTTTTACACCTAATTTAACCATATCATAAGACTTAGGTTATTTCAGAGCCGTTAGCAAAAAGCTACCTAGGGTTATTTTTTCCCCTAGCACAAACACTATAGTCATCTCAGACTATGTGAGCATGGACTTTCCTCTACATTACAAGAATGCAGCATTTGTCAAAATATTACTCTTTTCCATATATAATTTTTTCTAATTTAGAAATTCTTCTTAACATATCAGCATTTGGTGTTGTACTGCTACCTTCATTATCAGCAAGCATTTCAATTTTATTTTTTAGTTTTCTAAGTTCTTGTTTTAAACCTATATTATCTTCTGTTAATTGTTTATTTTCCTTTTCTAAATCATTAATAATAGAATTCATTTCTTCATAATCTTTTATAATCATATCGAGAAATCTATCTACTTCTTGAGGACGATATCCTCTGGTATCTATTTTAAATTCTTTTTCTAAAATATCACGACTAGTTAAAACTACACGATCACGGTACATATTTCCCACCTCACATTTATTCCAAATTTATTATATAAAACTTTACATAATTTGTCAATTATTTAGAAAAAAAGTTCATAAACTACAATATAATGTAACTTATGAATAAATTATTATATATAATTATATTTTTTCCAAAAAAACAAGTATATTTTTAAAATATACTTGTTCTACTCCCTTTTACAGTATAAGAAGAAAGTTTTATATAACTAACATCATTTATCATGTTATTGAATACATTTTCAATATGAGAATTAGTATTCATAGAATCACCTCATCTATATAGTAACACCTATAAAAAATATTTGTTGCCATTCGACAAAACTAGATAAAACTAGAACCAGTGTAAAGTTAAATAAAAAAGTAATATATGAAGTAGAAAAAAATACTATTTTATTGTATAATTATATATGGTGATAAAGTGAAATATCCAAACGGCATAAAAAAAGAATATATCAACATAAAATCACATAGTAATAGAGGAATGAATTTAGAAAATGATTTAAATGATACTAATGCATATTATTTAAATAGTGATATAGCTGTTATTTATAAAAAACCTACTCCTATTACTATAAATAAAGTAGATTATAAATCAAGATGTGATGCAGTTATAAAAGAAGCTCATTTTAAGATTCCATCTACTACAGATTATAATGGTATATATAAAGGAAAATATATAGACTTCGAAGCAAAAGAAACAAAAAGTTTAACTAGTTTTCCACTTAGTAATATTCATAATCACCAAATCGAACATTTAAAAAAAATATATAATCATGGTGGTATTGGATTTATCATTGTTAGATTTACTAAATTAAATAAGACTTATTTATTATTTGTAAAAGATTTAATTTTTTTCTTAAATAACAATAGTAGAGTTAGTATCCCTATTAGTTATTTTAATGAACATGCTTATTTAATTAAAGAAGGATTAAATCCTAGACTAGATTATCTAAGAATATTAGATGAGAAAGGAGTTT
>JAZTXB010000056.1:0-6134 GCA_045636225.1 Bacilli bacterium | reverse complement strand
TGTTTACATAATCTTTATCATTAAACTCACTAATTGCAAAACATTTGTTACCTAAATCTTTAAAAGATGCTCCACATGAATACAATTTGTTTTTATCTAATATTATAAATCTATCGTGAAAAGAATTATTATTAATAAATTTTATATTATCATACTGACTTTCATATTTTTCCTTTAATGTTTCATTTATATTTTTTGAAACTATTATTATTTTCTTATTAATTTTCTTTAATAAATCTAACAATTCTTTTCCAGCATAATTATCTATTATAATTATTTCTTGTTCTGCTTTACCTAAAATATCCAAAAGTATTGAATATGCATCGTATAATTCTCCCTCAAAAAAGATTCTGTTTATTTCTTTCTTCTTATTAAATTTATCAAAAGTATTTTCGAGTCTTAGCAATCTATTTTCATGATTAATTAATATTTCATTATTTAATATGGTGTTTGAAAAATATCGTCTCATTTTTACAAATGCATCTATTATTTGAATATTAACTTTTACAGCTATATCACTTTTCAGCAATCCTGACAGCATCATTATACCTTGCTCCGTTAAGACATAAGGTAAATATTTAAAATGCTGTCCCCTTAAATTGTTATTTTTGTTTAAGGTCACAATTTGTGACCTTAAAGATAATTCATCTTTTTCTTTTTCACTTAATTGAAAACAAAATGAAGATGGAAACCTATTTATATTTCTTTTAATAGTTTGATTTAGTACTTTAGTTTCAACATTATAAAGTTTAGCTACATCTGATGATAACATCACTTGCACACCTCTAGCTTCATAAATCATATCTTCAATTAATATTTGTTCTTTTTCTATTATTTCATTCATTTATAATCCTCCTTCAAAAATAATAAAAAGGAGATACTTATCTTATAAATAAGTATCTCCGCATCATGCATATTTCTATTTTGCCTTTAGAAATACACTCTATCGTCTAAATTGTCATATAAATATCAGGCAAACTATTTAATACGTCTTCATTATACATTATAAAGGGAAAGCTTGCAATAAAACTGACAAAAAAAGACCAAGATTTTTTATCTCAGTCTATATTTTATTATTGATTTTCTTTAACTACAGCTTGTGCAGCAGCTAAGCGAGCTAGTGGAACTCTAAATGGACTACAAGATACATAGTCAAGTCCTACTCTATGGCAGAATTCAACACTACTTGGTTCTCCACCATGTTCACCACAAATACCTAAATGGATATCTGGACGAGTCCCTCGACCTAATTTAGCAGCCATTTCAACTAATTTTCCAACACCATTTTGATCTAACTTAGCAAATGGATCATTTTCAAAAATTCCTTTAGTATAGTATTCATTTAAGAATTTAGCAGCATCATCTCTTGAGAAACCATATGTCATTTGAGTTAAGTCATTAGTTCCAAATGAGAAGAATTCAGCTTCTTTAGCTATTTCATCTGCTGTAACAGCAGCTCTTGGAATTTCAATCATTGTTCCAACATGGTAAGTTAATTTTACACCAGCTTCTTCTATAATTGAATCAGCAGTTTCACAAACTACTTTTTTAACATATTTAAGTTCGTTAATATCTCCAACAAGAGGAATCATAATTTCTGGAGTAACATTCATACCTTTTTTATTTACATTAATAGCAGCTTCAATAACAGCTTTTGTTTGCATTTTAGCTATTTCTGGATAAGTAACTGCTAAACGGCATCCTCTATGTCCCATCATTGGGTTAAATTCTTTTAAAGATTCAACACGATTCTTTAAAGATTCAAAACTCATTCCTAAACTTTCAGCAAGTGGTTTAATTTCTGCATCAGTATGAGGTAAGAATTCATGTAGAGGTGGATCTAAGTAACGAATTACAACTGGATCTCCTTCCATTGCTTCAAATAATCCTTCAAAGTCTTTTCTTTGATATGGTAAGATTTTTTCTAAAGCTTCTTCTCTCATTTCTACTGAATCAGCAGCAATCATACGTCTAAAGTTAAAGATTCTTTCTTCTTCAAAGAACATGTGTTCTGTACGGCAAAGTCCAATACCTTCTGCACCAAATTTACGAGCTTGAATAGCATCTCTTGGTGAATCAGCATTAGTTCTAACTTTAAGTCTTCTAATACTATCTGCCCATCCCATGAATGTTTCAAAATCTCCACTTATTTCTGGAGCAACAGTTTTAACTTGTTCTCCGTATACATTACCAGTTGAACCATCTAAGCTCATCCAGTCTCCTTCACTATATACTTTACCATCAACTGTTTTAACAGTTTTAGCTTCTTCATCTATAACAAGTTCACCACATCCAGATACACAGCAAGTACCCATACCACGAGCAACAACTGCAGCATGGCTAGTCATACCACCACGGATAGTTAAAATACCATGAGCAATATTCATACCTTCAATATCTTCTGGACTAGTTTCAAGTCTAACAAGAAGTATATCTTTTTCTCCATTTTTAGCAGCTTCCATAACATCTTCAGCAGTAAAATAAATTTTACCAGTTGCAGCACCTGGAGATGCAGCTAAACCTTTAGCAACTACTTTAGCAGCTTTTAGGCTAGCTTGATCAAAATTTGGATGTAATAATTGATCTAATTGTTTTGGTTCAACCTTTAAAATAGCCTCTTCTTTAGTAATCATTCCTTCATTTACTAAATCAACAGCAATTTTTAAAGCAGCTTGAGCTGTTCTTTTTCCGTTACGAGTTTGTAACATGAATAATTTACCATTTTCAATAGTGAATTCCATATCTTGCATATCTTTGTAATGATTTTCAAGAATATTACAAATTTTTACAAATTGATCATAGCAATCAGGCATAACTTCTTTTAGAGTATCAATTGTTTGTGGAGTACGAATACCAGCAACAACGTCTTCTCCTTGAGCATTCATTAAATATTCACCATATAAAGCTTTTTCACCAGTAGCTGGATTTCTAGTAAATGCAACACCTGTACCACAATCATCACCACGGTTACCATAAACCATTTCTTGAACGTTAACAGCAGTTCCCCAACTAGATGGAATATCATTTAATCTACGATAAGTGATAGCTCTATCATTATTCCAACTTCTAAATACAGCCTTAACAGCTTCTAATAATTGTTCTTTTGGATCTTGTGGGAAATCTACACCAGCATGATTTTTATATTCACCCTTATAAATTTCTACAACTTCCATTAAATCTTCAGCAGTAAGTTCAGTATCGAATTTAACTCCTTTACCTTCTTTAATTGCATCAAACTTTCTTTCGAAAGAACTTTTTGGGAATCCCATAACTACATCTGCAAACATTTGAATAAATCTTCTATAACTATCATATACAAATCTTGCATTGTTTGTAGCTTCAGCAAATCCTTTTGCAACTTCATCATTTAACCCTAAGTTTAAAACAGTATCCATCATACCTGGCATAGATGCTCTAGCACCACTTCTAACAGATACAAGTAGTGGGTTTTTCATATCTCCAAATTTTTTACCAGATTCTTTTTCAAGTTCTTCTAAATGACTTAAAATTTCATCTTTAATTTCTTTAGAAATATCTTCTCCATCATCATAATATTTGATGCATGCTTCAGTAGTAACAGTAAAACCTTGTGGTACTGGAAGTCCAATTCCTGTCATTTCAGCAAGGTTAGCACCTTTACCACCTAACAAATTACGCATGTCTTTATTACCTTCTTTGAAGGCATAAACATATTTTGTCATTATATTCCTCCTTTAACACGCAAATTTATTATAACATAAATAAAAAAATAAGGACAATACTTTTTAATAAAAATTTCCAATATTTACAAAGAATTTATTATATAGAAAAAATACAAGTATAGTTTATTACCTGTATTTAACTTTATAACGACTAATTTATTATTCTACTAATGTTACACCACTTACTCCACATCCAGAAAACATATATGTTGTTGTAGTACTTTCACCGATTACCCATTTGTCACTTACTTCTATAATTGTTAACTTTCGTGAGTTTCTAAACATATTTGTCATGTCTGTAACACTACTTGTATTAAAACTCCTTACATCTAATTTGTTTAAAGTAGCACATCCTCCAAACATATTCGACATGTTTGTTACATTTGTGGTATCAAAATTTTTTAAATTAACTTCCTCTAATTTACCACATCCAGAAAACATATTGGCCATATTTGTTACACTAATTGTATTAAAACTTTCTAAATTTAAATAAGTTAAACTGCTACAATCACTAAACATCCCCGTAGTTGATGTTACACTACTTGTATCAAAACTGTTCAAATCTAAACTAGTTAAGTTTTTACATCTAGCAAACATATAAGCCATACTTGTCACTTTACTTGTATCAAAATTACTTACATTTAAATTAGCTAAATTATTGCACCCAACAAACATATTTGATGTATCTACTACATCACTTGTATCAGTCAATCCAAATTCTATAGTGTTTATATTTTCAAAGTTAGAAAACATATAAGCTGAGTTTGCGTTTAAAAAAATAAGTTTATCACTATAAATAAATATATTACCAGATTCATCGTATAAAGCTAAAATTGAACCATCCTTATTTTTAGATACATCAACTTGTTTTAACTTCAATAATTCAGTCTTTGAATATCCAACAGGTAATTTTCCATATGGAAAGAATTTTAGTGATGTAATTATATTATCTATATCTGTATATTTTTTTTCAGATTCACTTACAAGTGATTTAATTTTTAAATTAAAATTTCTACCTGTATCTAAAGTACTTTCAGGTAGTTCATCAAAGAACTCCATTTTATCATATACTTTTGCTACATACTTTCCATTTATTTTTACCCCTCTAAATTTTGTTATTTTACCTTTCTTTATTTCTAATATTCCTTCAGTTAACCCGATTCCTTTATATTCTACTTTTATTTCTTGATTAGTTTCTTGATTCTTTATTTTTTTACCATTGTCCATTATTTTATATTTTCCACTTGTTGCTTTATTTGCACCACTTGCCACATTATTAGCTATCGATAATTCTACTGCATTTATATACATTTCTAAACTTTTCTCTTGGGATGAAATTCTTACAGCACTTATTATATTCAATACTATTGGGATTGCTATACTAGCTATTATTGCAAGTATTACTATTACTGCTAATAGTTCAATAAGTGTAAATCCCAGTTTATTTTGTGAGTTGTACATAATACGTACCTTTGCTTTCATAATTTACCACTGCTTTCTTACCATATTTAGTATATATTTCTTGCATGAAAAAATCAAGTTTTAAACTCCTTGCTTAGTGATAAGAAAATATGTAAGTATCCCAAATGCTATTAAAACTAAAATTCCTAGTGCTAAAATTCTTTGACTTTTTCTTTTTAATTCTTTCCTTCTTTTTAGAACTTTTTTAGAAGGTCTACCACGTTTAGCCATACTACCTCTCCTACTCTTTATACATTGTAACACGTTACCTTACATTTTTCAATATATTTTGACTTAATTAATAATGTGTGTTAATATAGTTGACAAATTTAAAGGTGATTTTATGAATATAGATATTATTCAAGTAGATATGAATGAAGATATAAAAATTATTCATACTAAAAAAGGTACTTATAAAATTAATATAAAAGCATTAATAAAGTATTTTAAACTTAAAAATAATACAAATATTAATCCTTATAATCTATGTGTTGTAAAAAATGATAAATACCAAAGAGCAATTGCAGTTTCAACTAATAATTTAGAGGAAATATTTATAGAGGAAAATAAATTAGAAACTCTAAAAAATATAATAAGTGATTATGAAAAAGAAAAAGCTTTCAATATATTTAATAGTATTTTATCAGAAGTATTTGACATAGTAACTTTCCTTACAATTGGCATATTCTTATTAGTTTTAGATTTTAGCACAATAAACCGAGTTTTATTCGCATTTATTATGTATTTACCAACTAAACATGTAATTTCAAAAATATTTGGAACAAGAAAAGAAAATATAAAAAAAAGAAAAGAATTAAAAAAATTAAAAGAATCTTTTCCAGATATTGAAAATCAAATATCTCAATTAGAAAAAGAACTTAATGAATTAAAAAGTAAAAGTGATTTTAAAAAAGTATCTTTTAATATACTGAGTAAGGAAACAGAAGCTATAATTGAATATAGTAAAGGAAA
>JAZTXB010000055.1:0-12229 GCA_045636225.1 Bacilli bacterium | reverse complement strand
AAATAAAAAATAATTCATTTGTTTCTATTTTAATATTTTTTATTTGTTTTAGTTGTGTTTTAATTAGTGGCTATAAAAATCTTAAAATAAATGAGTATGTTGAAAATCAAAAAATGGTTTCTACAATATTTGAAAATTATTATGTAGATGGAAAAGATATTGATTTAAAGTTTCCAAAGAATAAAAGAAACTTAATATATATTTTTTTAGAGTCTATGGAAGTATCAAATGCTTCTATAGAAAATGGTGGAAGTTTTCCAACATCATATATACCTAAATTAGAAAAATTAGCTTTAGATAATATAAATTTTAGTAATACAGAGAAACTTGGTGGTGCTTATCAAGCAAATAATACAGGATGGACTATAGCCGCATTAATCGCACAAACATCAGGAACTCCTTTAAAACTTAGTATAAGTGATACTGTAAATACTATATATGATCAATCCTTACCTGGAATATATAACTTAGGTGATATTTTATATGACAATGGTTATAATAATTATTTTATGATAGGATCAGATGCTGATTTTGGAAATAGAAGAAATTATTTTGAAGAACATGGAAATTATACTATTTATGATTATCATTATGCGATAGATGAAAAGCATATAGATGAAGATTATTTTGTATGGTGGGGCTATGAAGATAGAAAAATGTTAGAATTAGCAAAAGAAAAAATAATAGAAGCATCAAAAGATGAAGAACCTTTTAATTTTACAATACTTACAGTTGATACTCATTTTACAGATGGATACTTAGATGAATCTTGTGAAACTATCTTTGATAATGCATATGCAAACTCGTTATATTGTTCTGATTCTATGATATATTCATTTATAAAATGGATAGAAAAACAAGATTTTTATGATAATACAACTATTATATTAAGTGGAGATCATTTAACTATGCAAGATGGTTTTTATGATAATAATGATTATAAAAGGACTACATATAACACATTTATAAATTCAGCTATATTACCTAAAAAGGAAAAAAATAGAGAATTTTCAACTTTTGATATGTTTCCAACAACACTTGCTGCTTTAGGCGTAAAGATAGAAGGAAATAAACTTGGTTTAGGTGTTAATTTGTTTTCAAATGAAAAAACTTTAATAGAAGAATTAGGTTATGAAAACTTTAACCAAGAAATACAAAAGAAATCCCAATATTATAATAATGATTTAATTATTGGAATTAATGAGAAATAAATTTAAAGAGACTTTATAGTCTCTTTTTTCAATAACAATATATAAAAAATACATTATGCATTAATTTACATATTTACGCATAAATGTTATAATACTTTTTGGTGATTTCTATGAACGAAAAACAAAAAAATCTTAAGGATAAATTACTTTTATTACCACAGCTCCCTGGTTGTTATTTAATGAAAAATAAAGATGGAATAATAATATATGTAGGTAAGGCTAAGAAATTAAAGAATAGAGTTAATTCTTATTTTAGGGGTACTCATTATGGAAAAACTGCTAAATTAGTTAGTGAGATAGTAGATTTTGAATATATAGTTGTAAATAGTGAGATAGAATCTTTAATACTAGAAATTAATTTAATAAAAAAGTATGATCCTAAGTATAATATTTTACTTAGAGATGATAAAAGTTATCCTTATATAGAACTTACTGATGAGGCAGTACCTACATTAAAAGTAGTAAGAAATATAAATAGAAAAAGAAAGAGTAAACACTTATATGGGCCTTATCCAAATGTTACAGCTGCTAGAAATACAGTAAATTTACTTAATAGAATATATCCACTTAGAAAGTGTAATACATATCAAAAAAGACCTTGTCTTTATTTTCACATAAATGAATGCTTAGGATATTGTTCAAATAAAATAGAAAGTTCTAAAATAACAGAAATAAAAAATGAAATAATTAAATTTTTAAATGGAGATCACAGTTTAGTAACTAAAAAAATAAAAGAAAAAATGGAATATGAAAGTAATTTACTTCATTTTGAAAAGGCTATTGAATATAAAGAGTTACTTGATTATATAAATATAACTTTAACTAATCAAGAAGTAGAACTTAAAGATAATATTGATAGGGATATATTTGGTTATTATTTTGATAAAGGATATTTATGTATTCAAATATTTTTTATTAGAGGTTCTAAAATAGTAGAAAGAAAGTCTAAAATATTTGATATTGTAGATGAAGTAGAGGAAGAATTAACTAGGTATATAGCTAGATTTTATAATAATTTAAATAAACCTAAGGAAATACTTATACCTAGTATCTTAGATGAAGAATTACTAAGTGAGTATTTAGATTGTAATGTTAAAAAGCCTATTAAAGGTGAAAAATTAAAGTTAGTTAATATGGCATGTGAAAATGCTAAAATATCTTTAAATGAAAAATTTGAATTAATAAAAAAAGATGAAGAAAAAACTATTATGGCTAATGAGGAGTTAAAAGAATTACTTAAGTTAGATAAATTATCTAGAATAGAAATATTTGATAATGCTCATTTATTTGGTACTTATAATGTTTCTGGTATGGTTACTTTTATTGATGGAAAGCCAAGTAAAAATAATTATAGAAAGTTTAAAATAAGTTTAGATACTAATGATGATTATGGTACTATGAGAGAAGTTATTTATAGAAGATATTTTAGAGTACTTAAAGATAATTTAGAAAAACCTGATTTAATTATAGTTGATGGTGGTGTAGGTCAAATAAATGTTGCTAGAAGTGTAATAGATAGTTTAAACTTAAATATACCCGTTGTAGGGCTAAAAAAAGATGATAAGCATACAACAAGTGGTCTTTTAGCTTTTGAACCATTAGAAGAGGTTAAAATAGATAAAAAAAGCAATTTGTTTTATTTGCTTGAAAGAATGCAAGATGAAGTACATGAGTTTACTATTAATTATCACAAGCAAATAAGAAGCAAAGGTAGTTTAGCTAGTATACTTGATAATGTAGATGGTATAGGGGAAAAAAGACGAAAAGAATTATTAAAAAAGTATAAAACTATAAATAAAATTAAAGAAGCAAGTATTGAAGAACTTGAGAATATATTACCTAAACAGGTTGCTATAAATTTATTGGAATTTTTAAACGAATATAATAAATAATAGTTGTTTAATAGTATTAATAATGATATAATACGCAAACAGGGGCGATAATATGCACGAGGAAGATGTATTAAAACTTAAAGTAGATATGCTGCTTGAGTTTGAGTTAGAAGAAATAGCAAATTGTTTGCGAAATGTTCCTAATGATATTCGAATAAACCTATATTGTAATACAGATGATTGGAATCAACTTAAGAATATTATAGTTGAGTGGTATAAAATTAAATATCCTGTAGGTAAACTTGAAATGTTGAGTAATAAATTTAAAAATAAGGATAAAATAATTATTACACCACAAGATTATGATTATGCTGAAGTAGAGAATCTTTCTAATTATATGGGTTATTCTGATTTGATGTTTAGAGTACCGAGTAATTTACACCCTCTAGTAGAGTGTTGGTATAAAGGTAACTTAGAAGGTAATTTTTATTTAAAAGACACAAAAAATAAGGAAGAGAAATATTTTAAAATTAATGAATATGATGGCAGTTTTATTTATTTAAATAAAGACTTTGATTATACTTTAATAATGCAGAATTGCCCGTATATTAAAGATTTTACTAACATAATTAATAAACAATATTATGATGTAAGTGAAATGGAAAAAATAATTTTAGGTCATGAAATAAATTTGGAATTAAGGAAATATTTTTTTGAATATATTTTTTATTCTATAATTGATTTATCAGAAAACTCACTAATAGGAAATGTTAGAGCTTTAAAATTTATGGAAGAATTTAATAAATATATTTATGGGCTAGATTTATTAAATAGTGAAGATGATTTAAACAAAAGAATTATTGATAAGAATATGGAAGAAGAAATTATATTTATACTTGATAAATTGAAAAATGAAGTAGAGGATAAATCTATAGAAGATTTCGGTTTATCATTTAAAACTCTTAAATTATTAAAGAGCAAAAAAATAAATAAAATTTCTGATTTAAATGGAAAAAGTCCTTCTAATGTTCTTGATGATTATGGTATAAATAATTACAATATTTCTAGGAGAGATAAAAGTATATTACTTAATATGTGGAAATTAGCAGCAACTTTTTATACAAACAAAATAGAAGAACTTAGAGAAAATGAGATAGAACAAAAAAACAATTTAGTTTCAGCAACAAAACAAAAGAAAAAAAGTTTATTTAAAAAAAATAAATAGTTCTTTTATTTTTTTATTTTATTTGATATAATTTATTTATAATAATAGGAGGTTATATGACTACAATAAAGAATTTAAATGTAAATAAAAAAGCATTTGGAAAGAATAAAATATATAAAATTGTTATAAAGACAACGGCAGTTTTGCTTGCTGCTGGGTTAGCTTTAGGTATATATAAAATTTATACAAATGAATCTGAAAAAAATCAAATTGAAACAATTGTAGAATATTATGGTGAAGATTCTGAAGAAAATGAAATACTTGATTATATGGAACTCTCAGAAGAGATGTATTCTTTGGATTTGCAAAAATATATAACAGATTCAAATTTGTATGAAAAACACTTAATTTCAAATGAACTAAAATCACCTGAAGAAATAAAAAAATTAATAGAAAATTTTAAAAAATTTGATAAATCATTTTCATCAATTGATGTAAAAAAGATTAGTGAATACATAGATACTATTTTAAATTTAAAAAAACAAGAGCAATTAACTAATAAATATATTTATAATACAGGATATTCAACAGCTAATGAAAACATAACAAGTGCAACAAAAAAATATACAGCAGAAGTATTTGGTATATCAGCTCCTGAAAATATTAAATTTAGGTATTTAACTAGCAATAGTTCTGGAGAAGAAAATATAACTATCACTAATACAATTGATAAAAAATATGGCACGGACGAAGAAGAAGTTTATAATTTAAGAGATAGTTTTAGTTCAAAAGAAGAAAATATGATAAGAAAAGGTGTAAGATCTATGGTTAATACTAATACATCATATGATAAAAATGATAATGATAACTATGAGTTTAATAGAACTAGAAATCAATATATAAAAGATGCCTTAGCAAAAAGCGCTATATTAGAACAAGAAGTTGAAGATAAAGATTTATATGATAGCAAATTAGCTAGTAAACTAAGATAAATTATTAATAATAAAAGGAAATCTAAAAAATGGATTTCTTTTTTATATATTTTTTGATATAATTGTAAAAGGAGTTGATACTATGGCTAATAAAGCAATTACAAGTCGTGATGTGGATTTTGCTAAATGGTATAATGATGTTGTAAATGCAGCATCTTTAGCGAGTTATTCTAATGTAAAAGGATGTATTATACTTGAACCAAATGGATATGCAATTTGGGAAAAAATTCAACAAGTATTAGATGGCATGTTTAAGAAAACAGGTCATAAAAATGTAGCTATGCCAATGCTTATACCAGAAAATTTAATGAAAAAAGAAGGAGAGCTTATTAATGGTTTTGCTCCTGAAGTAGCATGGGTTACTATGGGTGGTCAAAAAGAACTAGAAGAAAGAATGTGTATTAGACCGACTAGTGAAACATTATTTAGTGATTATTATGCTGGCAAAGTAAAATCATATAGAGATTTACCTTTAAAATATAATCAGTGGTGCACAGTAATGCGCTGGGAAAAAGAAACTAGACCTTTCTTAAGAAGCCGTGAGTTCTGGTGGCAAGAAGGACATACTGTTCATAGTACAAGGGAAGAAGCGGAAAAAGAAACTAGAGATATGCTAGGTGTTTATAAAACTTTTTTTGAAGATTATTTAGCAATTCCAGCTATTACTGGTAGAAAGACAGAAAAAGAAAAATTTGCAGGTGCTGATTATACATTAACAATAGAATCTTTAATGTATAATGGAGTTTCGCTTCAATCAGGGACTAGCCATTATTTTGGTCAAAGATTTAGTAAAGCTTATGATATTAAATTTTTAAATAAAGATAATGTTTTGGAACACGTATATCAAACATCTTGGGGAGTATCTTCAAGAATGATTGGTGCTTTAATAATGGTTCATAGTGATGATGATGGATTAGTACTTCCTCCAAATATTGCACCAACACAAGTTGCTATTATTCCAATTGGAAATGACTCAAAAGTAGAAGATTTAGTGAACGATGTTTATAATAAATTAATTGATAGTAATGTAAGCGTTTATGTTGATAATACTGATAGATCTCCAGGATTTAAATTTGCTGAAGCAGAAGTAAATGGAATTCCAGTTAGAATAGAAATAGGTGCTAGGGATTTAGAAAAGGGTATAATTACAATTGCTAGACGAGATACTAAAGAAAAAATTAGTATACCAAGTGACACAGATATAGTACAGTATGTAAAAGAATTGATGAATAATATTCAAAAAGACATGTTCAATAAAGCTAAAGAAAGACGTGATAGTCAAACTTATGAAGCTCATACTCTTCATGAAGTTGAAGAAATTATGAATAATCATCCTGGTTTTGTAAAGGCAATGTGGTGTGGCAACGAAGAATGTGAACTTAAAATGAAAGAAATTCGTGGAACTAAATCTAGATGTATTATGGAAGGACATGAACACATAGATGATAAATGTGTTGTATGTGGTAGTGAAGCTAAAGAATTAGTTGTTTGGGGAATACAGTATTAATTTAAGGTGATTTTATGAGATATTTTGCTTATATAGATGAAAAACCACAAACAAGTTTTATTAAAAATTTATTTGTGAATAAAAAATTTAAAAATCATGAAATTCCAGATAAAATTAATGTATATCAATTACATCATATTTGTTATCATGATAGTAGAGCTAATATGCAGCATGAGTCCCATTGTGTATATGAACCTTTTAAATTGCCAAAAGGGATGACTAGGGAAGATGGTTTTAAAGTTTTATCTTATCTAACAGATTTCATTGAAAATATAGGAAATATTGAAGAATGTTCGCTTAATTCTGTTGCTACTTTAGATACTGTTGTTGATATAGAAAGATTTGGTTTTGAAAGACTAAATACAAATAATAGATATCCAGAAGCTGAGATATTTAACTTATTTACTATAGTTGGAAGAACTGATAGATTTAAGTTAAGTAAATATTATGATAAATATTTTGATTGGTATAGTAGTAATGTTACAAAAGAAGAGGTTATAGAAATTTATCAAAAAATAGGATTAGATTTTGAAGATTTAAAATTAAAAGAAAATAAACAATTAATAAAGAAGAAATAGAAAAGGAGAGTTTATGGAAGATATTTTAATGAATGCAGAGATGGAAATGGAAACTGCGATCGAGAACATGGAAAAAAGATTTCTAAATATACGTGCAGGACGTGCTAATCCTGCCATGCTTGATGGTGTAATGGTAAGTTATTATGGTGTTGATACACCGCTTAAACAACTTGCTACAATATCAATACCAGAAGCAAGACAACTTTGTATTAAGCCTTTTGATAGAAGTTGCATAAGCGCTATTGAAAAAGGAATTTATGAGGCTAATATTGGGTTAACACCTAATAATAATGGTGAAATGATTATACTTAATATTCCTGCACTTACAGAAGAAACAAGAAGAGGATATGTTAAACAAGCTAAAGAATATGCAGAGGATTGTAAAATAGTTTTAAGAAATATTAGACAAGATGCAAATAATGATATTAAAAAATTAGAATTACCAGAAGATGATGTTAAATCAGGACAAGAAGAAGTTCAAGAATTAATAAACAAATTTAATAAAATAGTAGAAGAAAAATTAAAGGTAAAGGAAACGGAATTAATGACAGTTTAAAGGCAATTTCATTGTCTTTTTTTGTTTGTTCAGTTATAATATAAGAGAAAGTATGAAAGGAATGTGAATTTATGCTAGTAAATATGAAAGAAATATTATTAAAAGCTAAGAAAAATAAATATGCTATTCCTCAATTTAATATTAATAATTTAGAATGGGCAAGATTTATATTAGAAAAATGTGAGGAATTAAAAAGCCCAGTAATATTAGGTGTTAGTGAGGGTGCAGTTAAATATATGGGCGGTTATTTAGTGATATCTAATATGATTAAAGCATTAATAAAAGATTTAAATATAACAATTCCTGTTGTATTACACTTAGATCATGGTAACAGCTTTGAAAATTGCAAGGAGGCCATAGACTCTGGCTTTACTTCTGTTATGATAGATGCTTCAAAATATGATTTACAAAAAAATATAGAGATAACTAAACAAGTAGTTGAGTATGCAAAAAATAATAATGTTACTGTAGAGGCAGAAATAGGAAAAATAGGCGGAAGTGAAGATGAAGAAAATAGTGATGTTTTATATGCAAATATTAATGAATGTATTGAACTAGTTCAAAAAACTGGGATTAATGCACTTGCTCCGGCTTTAGGAAGTACACATGGCCTATATAAAGGTACTCCTAAATTAGAATTTAATTTAATGAAAAAGATTAGTGAAAAAACTAATTTACCACTTGTTCTTCATGGTGGTACAGGGATACCTGATTATCAAATTAAAGAGGCTATAGAATATGGCACAACTAAAATAAATATAAATACAGAATTACAAGTAGCTTGGACAAATGGAGTTAGAAATTTTTTAAAAAATAATAATAAAGTATACGATCCTAGAAAAATTATTAAAAGTGGTGAAGAAAACATGAAAGAAGTTATTGCTAATAAAATAAAACTTTTTAATAGTTTAAACAAATCATAATTTTAAAAAATAGTACAAAAACAAGTGCTATTTTTTAATTTCTTTAATAAAAATTATAGATTTTATTTATGTTATTTGGTACAATAATAATGGTGATAGTATGAATAAAGATATGAATAAAAATGATTTAAATGATGTTATTAGTACATCTAAAAAACTATTAAAATTGCTATATGTATTAATAATAGTTATAGGGGCCTATGTTCTACTTAAAGTTATACAGGAATTAAAAATATTAAATATAATATTCAGAATGTTCTCTATATTGTCTCCTTTATTTATTGGGGTTATAGTAGCATGGCTTTTGAATCCGTTTGTAAGTTGGTTAGAAACAAAAAAAGTAAAAAGAATATTTGGAACTACTATTTCTTATGTGATTCTTGTTGGATTTGTTTTCCTACTAATAAATGCAATATTGCCTCTACTTTATTCTCAAACAATAGATTTGGTAGAAAATATTCCTACTATATTTTCTAGTTTAAGAGAATGGATTGATAATTTCTTTAATAATTTTGACTCAGAAATTTTAAATACAAAAAATATATCCTCTGCGATGTTTGAAAGATTAGATATTTTTTCTAAATCGCTTTCAATAACTCTTCCATCAACAATAATGAATGGTATATCTGCGTTGGTATCATCTATTGGGACATTCATAATTGGGTTAGTTATAGGTTTTTATTTATTATTAAGTAGTAATAGTATAGGTAATAGTATAATGGATTTTATACCAAGAAACTTTAGAAAAGGTTTAAGAAAATTAACTAGAAATATAAATCAATCTCTTAGAAATTATGTTAACGGTGCGCTTATTGATGCTGGAGTTGTGTTTATAGTTTCGTCTATTGTTTTTGCAATAATAGGATTAAAAGCCCCTCTACTTTTTGGGTTGTTTTGTGGAATTATGAATGTTATACCATATGCGGGTCCTTATATAGGAGGTGCTCCAGCAGTTATCGTTGGTTTTTCTCAAGGGATAGGTGTTGGAATTGCTGTTTTAATTGCTATTATAATAATTCAAATGGTAGAAGGAAATGTTCTTCAAACTTTAATTATAAGCAAAACAACAAAATTGAATCCTGTAATTATAATATTAGGACTTTTAATATTTGGTCATTTCTTTGGAATAATTGGAATGCTTTTATCTACACCAATAATAAGTGTTATAAAAGTAATAATTACTTATTTTGATGATAAATATGATATATTAAACTTTGAATAGGTGGGTTATGAAATTTAAAAAAAGAAATATAAAAATTTTTATAATATCTGGAAGAGCAAGAAGTGGTAAAACAGAAACTGCTAAAATTATAGAAAATTTCTATAATGATAAGAAGTGTATTACCATTTCTTTTGCTTATTATTTAAAAGATTATATAAAAAGAATAACTGGTTGGGATGGAAGTGAGAATACAAAACCAAGAGAATTATTACAAAAATTAGGGATAGAGCTTATTAAAAATAAAATAAATGATAAATTATTGATTGCTAGAGTTTTAGAAGATATAGAGGTATTTTCCTACTTTTACGATATAATAATTATTAGTGATGCTAGACTCGTTGAAGAAATTGAATGCATAAAAGATATATATAAAGAATGTGTTTGTATTAGAATAAATAGAAATTATGATAATGGATTAACTAATGAAGAAAAAAGACATATAACAGAAACCGGTTTAGATAATTATAATAAATTTGATTATATAGTTGATAATGACAATCGTAATCATTTAATTGAACAAATTGATAATATATTAAGGAGTGTATAGGATGAGTAAAATAGTAGCGATAGATGGTCCTGCTGGAAGTGGAAAAGGTACAGTTGCAAAAATACTTGCTGATGAATGTAATTTGCTTTATATTGATACAGGCGCTATGTATAGGGCAATTGCTTATAAAATGTTAAAAAATAATATTGATTTAAGTGAAGAAGAAAAAATTGTAGAACTTGCTAAGAATTCTAAAATAGAGTTTATAGATGGAAAAACTTATTTAGATGGGGATGATATAAGTGATAAAATTAGAACTATGGAAGTTACTAAGATTGTATCACCTGTTTCTAGCATAGTTAAATTAAGAGAAATATTAGTAGATTTGCAAAGAAAAATGGCAGAAGGGTCTAATGTAATTATGGAAGGTAGAGATATAACTACAGTAGTTTTTCCTAATGCAAATTACAAATTTTATTTAGATGCTGATGTAGAAGAAAGAGCTAAAAGAAGATATAAAGAGAATATTGCTAAAGGAATTAATGCAACTTTTGAAGAAATACTTGAAAATATTAAGAAAAGAGATTATAATGATATGCATAAAGAAGTTGGTTCTTTAACAAAAACAAAAGATGCTTATTATATAGATTCTACTAATATGACTATAGATGAGGTTGTTAAAGAAATTAAAAATATAATAGAGGTGTAATATGAATTTAAAAGATTTATACATAAACTTTTTTGTAAGTAAAGGTCATAAACAAATACCTAGTGCTCCAGTAGTTCCAGAAAATGATCCAAGTGTTCTTTTTAATACCGCAGGAATGCAACCATTAATTCCTTATTTAATGGGTAAAGAACATCCTTATGGAACTAGATTATGTGATTATCAAAAATGTATAAGAACTAATGATTTAGATGTTATAGGAGACACTTACCATCACACTTTTTTTGAAATGTTAGGAAACTGGTCACTAGGAGATTATTTTAAAAAAGAAGCTATTACTTGGAGTTTTGAGTTTTTAACTAAAGTTTTAAATATACCTGTAGAAAGACTAGCTGTTACAGTATTTGCAGGTAATGATAGTATACCAAAAGATGAAGAAGCTATTGAAATATGGAAAAGTTTAGGATTATCTGAAGATAGAATTTGTCCAACTAAAGATGATAATTTTTGGATAGCAGGAGAAACAGGTCCTTGTGGTCCGGATTCAGAAATGTTCTATTTTAGAAGCAATGACGAAATTCCAAAAGTATTTGATCCTGAAGATGAAAGATGGGTTGAAATTTGGAATGATGTATTTATGCAATACTATAAACATGAAGACGGAACTGTAACTGAACTTCCTAAAAAAAATGTAGATACTGGAATGGGTCTTGAAAGGGTAGTTGCAGTACTTGAAGGTGTTAATGATAATTATGAATCTAGTGTATGGGAAGATATAATAAAGTTAATAGAAAAAATATCAAATAAACCTTATGAAGGTAACGAAAAAAGTATCAGAATAATTGCTGATCATATTAGGACTGCTGTATTTATTTCTGCTGATCAAGCTTTAATTAAACCATCTAATACAGACCAAGGATATATACTTAGAAGATTAATTAGAAGAGCTATAAGACATGCAAGAAATTTAGAAATTGATATTAATAGTAATTGGGAAGAAGAAATAGCTATTGCTATTATGGATAAATATAGAAAATATTATAGTGAAATTGATAGTAATAGAGAAGTTGTTTTAGAAGTATTAAAAAA
>JAZTXB010000054.1:0-14255 GCA_045636225.1 Bacilli bacterium | reverse complement strand
TACTATTTAATATAAATAAATTATTATTTATGATGTTTATTTTTTTATTTATAGAAGTAAATACGTTATATAAAGAGAAAGATTTACTATTTAATAAATTTTTGCTTGAGAGATATTTAAATAGTATAAGTTTTAAAAAAGAAAAAATTATAAATAATGTTAATAAAGTAAAAAAAGATTATAGACATATATTTTATATAGATGGTAAATATATGACAGAAAATGTTTTTCTTAAAAAAATGTTTGACATTAAAAGAGTTTTGTGATATTATTTTAAACGTGTAGGACCTCATTCTACAACCACACAGAAAAGGTTTTAAACATATTTATGTACCTTAATGGTGAGTCTTAGTAATTTTAAAAGGAGGTAAAATAATGAAAGCAGTAATAGAAACTGGTGGAAAACAATACTACGTTGAAGAAGGTACAGTTCTTTACATTGAAAAATTAGAAGCTGAAGCTGGTGAAAAAGTTAAGTTTGATAAAGTTTTAATGGTTAATGGAACTGCAGGAATGCCAACTGTAGATGGTGCATATGTTGAAGCTGAAGTTGTTAAAAATGGTAAAGGTAAAAAAATTATAGTTTATAAATATAATCAAAAGAAAAATTACCACAGAACACAAGGACATCGTCAACCATATACAAAAGTAGAAGTTAAGAAAATTGTGGCTAAATAATGATAAAGATAAGTATAAATAAAGATGAAATAACTATAAAAGGGCACTCAGGATATAGTGGAAGTGGTTCTGATATAGTTTGTGCGTCTGTATCTAGTATTTGTATAACTACAGTAAATGCTTTATTAAGTATTGATGAGGACTGTATTATATATGAAGAAAAAGATGGATACTTAAATATAAAAATAATTAAACATAATGAAGTAATAGACAAATTAATAAATAATATGGTTAATCTATTAAAAGAACTAGAAAATCAATATAAAAAATATATAGAAATTAGATAGGGAGGTGCCATCTATGAAAATGATGACATTAAATATCCAATTATTCGCACATAAAAAAGGTCAAGGATCTACAAAAAATGGTAGAGACTCTGAAGGTAGAAGATTAGGAGCTAAAGCTGCTGATGGAGAATATGTAACTGGAGGGTCTATTATATATAGACAAAGAGGAACTAGAATTTATCCAGGTGTTAATGCTGGTATTGGTTCTGATGATACAGTTTATGCTAAAATAAGCGGATATGTAAAATATGAACGTTTAGGAAAAGATAGAAAACAAGTTAGTGTTTATGAATCTTTATAAGAGAAGTAATTCTCTTTTTTGTTTACAAAAAAGTTAAAATATGTTATTATGTATTTAGTGAAGGAAACTTCATATAATAAAAAAGGAACATCTAATATTAGCGTGTTGGGTGTGCCAATATATTTTAGGCAATCACCTAACTCTGTTAGGTGATTATTTGTTTATATAAATATTACTAAAAGTAATACTATAAGCAAAATAATTATTGAAAGTAAAATAAAAATTAAGAAATCTTTTTTACTCATAATATCACCTCCAAACAAAAAGAATGAAGGCTCACCCAACTATTAAATGTTCCATAAACATTATAACAATAACATATACTATAAATCAATAAAAAACAATTTACTTTTAATATAATTTTATTTGTATATGTATATAAATTGTAGAATAGTTTATGTATATATGGTATACTAATAAAGGTGATAAAATGAAAGCATTAATAACAGGAGCAAGTAGTGGTATTGGAAGAGATATTGCAAGAGTATTAAGTAATAAAGGTTATGATTTAATAGTAGTAGCTCGTGATAAAAAAAGTTTAGAAGATTTAAAGAAAGAATTAAATACTGATGTAGAGATAATATCTATGGACTTAAGTATTCCTGAAAATTGTAATAAACTATATGAAAAAGTAAAAGACTCTAATATTGATGTACTAATAAATAATGCAGGATTTGGTAATATTGGAGCATTTAGAAAAACTGATTTAGATAAAGAATTAAATATGATAGATTTAAATATAAAAGCAGTACATATTTTAACTAAATTATTTTTAAATGACTTTGTAAAAAAGGATAGTGGTTATATACTTAATGTTTCATCTTCTGCAGCATTTCAACCAGGACCTTTAATGGCAACATATTATTCTACTAAATCATATGTATATAATTTAACTCTTGCTATATATGAAGAATTAAGAAAGATGAATAGTAATGTTAAAATAAGTTGTTTGTGCCCCGGGCCAGTTGATACTAATTTTAATAAAAGAGCTAATTGTGAATTTAAAATAAAAGCTTTAAGTAGCCAGTTTGTTGCTAAGTATGCAATTGATAAAATGTTTAAAAGTAAATTATTAATTATACCAGGATTTAATATGAAATTATCCCATATTTTTGGAAGATTAGTTCCAAAAAAATTACTACTCAAAATAACATATAATATTCAATATAGAAAAACACAAAAATAATATATAAATAAACATCAAAAAGTGTTAAAAGTATTGACATAAATAATAGTTTGTGTTAATATTTAATTGAGCACGGAAAGGTGTTTTTATTTTAGAAAAAAATAAGTAGGTGAAGAAATGAAAAAATTAGCTAGATTTTTTGTAAATGTAAAAAAAGAAATGAAAAAGGTTAGATGGCCAAAAAGAAAAGAAATGGTTAAACTTTCTGTGGCAACAATCTGCGTATTATGCTTTTTTATGTTATTCTTTTCATGTGTTGATGGAATACTAGGTATGATTGTGAAGGTGTTTGGATAATGGAAAAAGAATGGTATGTTGTTAATACTTATTCTGGGCATGAGAATAAGGTAAAAGAAAAACTTGAAATGCGTGCTAGTTCTATGGGGATGGAAGATTATATTTATCGTGTAGTTGTTCCAGCTCAAAAAGAGGTAGTAGTAAAAAATGGAAAAGAAGTAGAAAAAGAATCAAAGATGTTTCCGGGGTATATCCTTGTTGAAATGGTAATGACTGATGAAGCTTGGTTTATAGTACGTAATACACCAGGCGTTACAGGGTTTATAGGTTCAAGTGGTAAAGGTGCTAAACCATTCCCACTTACTAAAATGGAAGTAGATAAAATACTTGGAAATATGGGTATGAGCAGAATCGATGTTGTTAATGAAATTAACGAAGGAGATACTGTTAAAGTTATTAGTGGAGCATTTGCTAATATGTTTGGTAAAGTTAAAATGTTAGATATGGTAAACCAAAAAATTGAAGTTGCTCTTGATTTATTTGGACAAGAGACAATTGTTGAAGTATTATTTACTGAAATAGAAAAAGTATAAAAGTGTTTACAAATAAATAAAAATATGTTATTATTATAGGGCTATATTTTATTTAATATAGATTTGTGGGAGCTAATGAACAGGATTTATCCTGAAAAGCGGGCATTTGGACCACAACGAAAAGCGAAAATTTATATAGGAGGTGTTTTTCGTGGCACAAAAAGTTAAAGAAATAAAATTACAAATTCCAGCAGGAAAAGCTACACCAGCTCCACCAGTAGGAACTGTACTTGGACCAGCAGGAATTAATTTACAAGAATTTTGTACAAAATATAATGATGCAACTAGAGATAAAATGGGAGATATATTACCAGTTGTTATTTCTATTTATGAAGATAGAACATTCGACTTTGTAATTAAAACTCCACCAACAGCTTTCTTAATTAAGAAAATCTGTAATGTAAAAAAAGGTTCAGCTAAAGGTTCTAAAGAACAAGCTGGAACTATGTCTCAAGCTCAACTTAGACAAATAGCAGAAATTAAATTACCTGATTTAAATTGCTATACAGTTGAAGAAGCCATGAATATTGTTGCAGGAACTGCAAAAAATATGGGTGTTAAAGTAGAAGATTAATTAATATAATTAATATTGATATTGATATTGATATATGTAACCGCTTTTCATATAATCATTATCATATATAATCTTAAAAAATAGGAGGTTAATATGAAAAGAGGAAAGAAATATTTAGAAGCTGCTAGTAAAATAGAAAAAGGTAAGGCTTATTCTGTTGAAGAAGCAGTTAGTTTGTTGAAAGAAACTAAAGTAGCTAATTTTGATGAATCTGTTGAATTAGTATTAAGACTTAACTTAGATACTAAAAAAGCTGATCAACAATTAAGAGGTGCTACAGTTCTTCCAAATGGTATTGGAAAAACTAAAAAGGTATTAGTTATAGCTCGTGGAGCTAAAGCTACAGAAGCTAAAGAAGCTGGAGCTGATTATGTAGGAGAAATGGATATGATTGAAAAATTCGCTAATGAAAATTGGTTTGATTTTGATACAATGATAGCTACTCCAGATATGATGCCTGCTTTAGGTAAAATTGGACGTGTTTTAGGACCAAAAGGTTTAATGCCAAATCCAAAAACTGGAACTGTTACAATGGATGTTAAAAAAGCTGTAGAAGATGTTAAAAAAGGACGTGTTGAATACAGAACTGATTCATTTGGTAATGTTGCAGTATTAGTTGGTAAAGTTTCATTTGATTCTAATAAATTAGTAGAAAATATTGAAGCATTTGTTGGTCTTATAAATAAAACTAAACCAAGTACTGTAAAAGGTAAATATATGTTAAATATTTCAGTTTCAACTACTATGGGTCCTGGAATCAAAGTAGATACTGAAAGTTTTGAAAAATAATATTTACAAATAAAAATTTATATGTTATAATAAACGCAATTGGAGAGATAGTACCGTAGACAGTAGGGGATGAGAGTCTTAATAATCCTACCGAGGACTTAATATAAAAGTTCAAAGTCCCTATGGTAAATAGGGATTTTTTTATCGGTATAATTGAAGAGGAGGTGTTTTATGGCAAATCCAAAAATATTAGAAAAAAAGCAAGTAGTTATTGATGAAATAACAAATAATGTTAAAGAATCTAGTTCGTTTATCTTCTTAGAAAATAATGGTTTAACAGTTGCTGAAACTATGGAATTAAGAAGAAAACTAAAAGAATCTAATTCTGAACTTAAAATATATAAGAATACTTTAGTAGCTCGTGCACTTAAAGATTTAAATATTGATTTAGAATCAGAATTAAATGGTCCAAAAGTTGTTGCTTTTGGTAAAGATATTATCGAACCAATCAAAGCAGTTGCTGAGTTTACAAAAAAACATGACAAATTAGTTATGAAGGTTGGTATCGTTGATGGTAAAGTTACTGGATTAGATGAATTAAATAAACTTGCAACAATCCCATCAAGAGAAGGATTACTTACAATGTTTGCGAGTGGATTACTTGCAATTCCAAGGGATTTTTCAATTTGCTTAGATTTACATAGTAAAAATTTAGAAAATTAATTAAAAAAATAAAATAAGATAAGGGAGGAAATGAATTATGGCAAAATTAAGCGCAAAAGAAATTATCGATTCTCTAAAAGAAATGACTCTTTTAGAAATCAAAGAAGTAGTAGATTTAATGAAAGAAGAATTTGGTGTTGATCCAAGTGCGGTAGCTGTTGCTGCTGCTCCAGCTGCTGAAGCTGCAAATGAAGGACCAAGTGCTGTTGATGTTGTATTAGCAAGTGCTGGTGCTAACAAAATCGCTGTTATCAAAATAATTAAAGAAGTTACAGGATTAGGTTTAGGAGAATCTAAAGCTATCGCTGATAATGGTGGAGTTATTAAAGAAAAAGTTGCTACTGCTGAAGCTGAAGAATTAAAAGCTAAATTCGAAGAAGCTGGTGCTACAATCGAATTAAAATAATTAAATTATTTATGGTCTTAAGCCTGTACTAAAATTAGTATGGGCTTTCGCCGTTTTAAAAAGTATCATTATAATGGTACTAAAATTAATAAAACAGGTGGTTTTTATGAATACTGATGATTTAAAATTAATTAGAAATAAACATAATGAACTTATTTGCAAAATAGAACAATTGAATAAAGTTAAGAAAAGAATTTTAGAATTAGAACAAGAACCTTTGATGAAAGAATATTACTCTTTAAAAAAAATTGTAGAAGATAATAATGAAGAAGCTTTAAAGAAACAAACTGAAAAAGAAATTGGTAAAATTTTAATTTATACGAAAGATAGCAATAAAATCTTATATGATTACGGTAATATTTCTGTTAAAACATATGAATCTTATCATAAAGTTGAAGATGAATATTCAATAATGCGTGTATATAGAGATTTAGAGACAACAGAATATTATTTTAAAATTAATGATGAAATACAGTTAATGCCTTCTGAGTGGAGAGTTGGATATTCGGTAGCAAATTGTGAATATGAATTGTTAAGGAAATATTTTATTGAACAAATACAATATAAATCTCAAGATGAGATTATAAGTGAGTTATATCAAAAAAACAAAGGATTAATTAAAGGAAAAATAAAATGAGTTATTATTTTGATAAAAATGTAAATGTAGAGAGTAAAGAGGTTACTACTAAAGCAGAAATAGGTGGTAAGCTTTATACTTTTAAAACAGATAATAATGTATTTTCTAAAAAAGGATTAGATTTTGGTACAAGGACTCTTTTAGAAAGTATAGATATTAAAAATATAAATGGTGATGTACTTGATTTTGGGTGTGGTTATGGACCTATTGGCATTTATATTGCAGCTAATACAAATTCAAATGTGGATATGATAGATATAAATGAAAGAGCCCTTAATTTAGCTAGAAGTAATGCTAGTATAAATAAAGTAGCTGTTAATATTTTTGGAAGTAACATTTATAGTAATATAACTAAAAAATATGATTACATAATTACTAATCCGCCTATTAGAGTAGGTAAAAAAATTTTATATGAAATACTAATAGGAGCAAAGGAACATCTAAAAGAAAATGGTCATTTAATATTTGTTATAAATAAAGACCAAGGTGCTAAAAGTACTACGAAAGATATGGAAAAATATTATAAAGTAAATTTAATAAATAAAAACAAAGGATTTTTCATTATTGATTGTGAAAAATCATTGACTTATTGAACAAAATAAGGTAAAATTATAAATTGGCGACATATATTATTCTGCCTAATATGTGTTTTCTAGAAAATATAGTTTATGGGGTGAAAGAGTGGCTTATACAGTTAAAAAATTCGGTGATTACCGTGAAAGAAGAAGTTATGCAAAAACTAAAAATGCAATTGAATTAAATAATTTATTAGAGATTCAAAAAAAGTCATATGATTGGTTTATGACTGAAGGTATAAAAGAAGTATTCGATGATATCTTTCCAGTTGAAAGCTTTACTGGAAATTTAACTTTAGAATTTGGAGAATATTCTTTTGAAGAGCCAAGATACTCAATAAAAGGTTGCAAAGACAGATATGCAACATATGCTGCACCTTTAAAGGTTGCTGCAAGACTTTTTAACCAAGAAACCGGTGAGGTTAAAGAGCAAGATATTTATTTAGGCGATATGCCTATAATGACAGATAGTGGTACATTTATAATAAATGGAGCAGAACGTGTTATTGTATCACAATTAGTTCGTTCACCAAGTGTTTATTTTTCACGTGAAGTAGACAAGAAAAATGGTAAACATATTATTACATCTCAAATTATTCCAACTCGTGGTACATGGTTAGAATATGAAACAGACGCAAGGGATGTAATTTATTGTCGTATTGATAGAACTAGAAAGGTTCCAGTTACTACATTACTTAGAGCTTTAGGTTTATCTAGTGATAATGACATTGTTGATTTATTTGGTGAAGATGATTATATCATGCGTACTATAGAAAAAGATGCTAATAAAAATACTGATGAATCATTAATTGATATTCATTCTAAATTAAGACCTGGAGAACCAAGTACTTTAGATAGTGCTAAGAACCAATTAATCTCTAGATTCTTTGATGCATTTAGATATGATTTAGCTAAAGTTGGACGTTATAAATTTAATAGAAAACTTAGTGTAGTTGATAGATTATTTGATACTGTACTTGCTGAAGATATCAAAGTAGATGGAGAACTTAAATTTGAAAAAGGTACTTTAGTTACTAAAGAGGTGCTAGAAGAATTAAGACCAATAATGGCATCAGGATATGGTGTAAAAGATGTTTTAATTAATGAAGAATTAGATTCTTATAATAAAGTACAAATTGTTAAAGTATATTCTAAAAATAATCCTAATAAAGTTGTTAGAATTATTGGTAATGATCAAAACATTGAAGAAAAAAGACTTACAATTTCAGATGTATATGCATCAGTATCTTATTATTTGAATTTACATGAAGGTATTGGTTCTTGTGATGAAATAGATCATTTATCAAATCGTCGTGTAAGACAAGTTGGAGAATTATTACAAAATCAATTTAGAGTAGGTGTATCTCGTATTGAAAGAGTTATTAGAGATCGTATGAGTACTCAAGAATTAGAGGAAGTAACTCCAAAAACATTAATAAATATTAGACCACTTACTGCAGCTATCAAAGAATTCTTTGGAAGCAGTCAGTTGTCACAATTCATGGATCAAACAAATCCAGTAGCAGAACTTGCTAACAAACGTCGTTTATCAAGTTTAGGACCTGGTGGACTTTCAAGAGATAGAGCTGGTATGGAAGTACGTGACGTAAATCCATCACATTATGGTAGACTTTGTCCAATTGAATCTCCAGAAGGGCCAAACATTGGACTTATAACTGCACTTGCTAGTTATGCTAAAGTAGATGATTATGGATTTATTATGACTCCATATAGAAAAGTTGTTGATGGTCATTTAACTGATGAAATTAGATATATGACAGCTGATGAAGAATTAGATTATCATATTTCTCAAGCAACTGTTAAATTAGATGATAATGATAATTTTGTAGAAAAACGTGTTCCAGTACGTTTCCGTGGTGAGAACATAATGATAAATAGTAAAGACGTTGATTATATAGACGTTTCATCTCAACAAGTTGTATCAATTACAACAGCAGGAATTCCATTCCTTGAACACGATGATGGTAAACGTGCCCTAATGGGTGCTAACATGCAACGTCAAGCAATTCCACTTTTGCAAGCTGAAGCTCCAATTGTTGGAACTGGTATTGAAGCAATAAGTGCTAGAGATAGTGGTGCTGTTGTTATATCAAAAGCAGATGGTATTGTTGATTATGTTGATTCAAGAAAAATTTTAGTAAAAACTAAAGGTGGAATGGATACATATTACTTAAATGATTTTGAAAGAAGTAATGCAGGAACTTGTTATCATCAAAGACCTATTGTAAAGGTTAATGATGTTATAAAAAAAGGACAAGTTATTGCAGATGGACCTTCTACAGATATGGGAGAAATGGCTCTTGGTAGAAACGTTACAGTAGCATTCATGAACTTTAATGGGTATAACTACGAAGATGCTGTTATTCTAAATGAAAGGTTAGTTAGAGATGATGTTTATACATCTATACATATTCAAGATTATCAAATTGAATGTAGAGATACTAAACTTGGACCTGAAGAATTTACAAGAGATATTCCAAACGTAAGTGAAGAAGCTCGTAAAAATTTAGATGAAAACGGACTTATTCGTATTGGTACTGAAGTTCATGATGATGATATCTTAGTAGGTAAAGTTACTCCAAAAGGAATGGCTGAACTTACTTCAGAAGAAAAATTATTACATGCAATCTTTGGTGAGAAGACTCGTGAAGTAAGAGATACATCACTTCGTGTTCCACATGGAGGAGAAGGTATTGTTCATGATATTAAAGTATTTACTAAAGAAGATACAGATGAATTACCTGCTGGTGTTTCTAAAATAATTCGTGTTTATATAGCACAAAAACGTAAAATAACAGTAGGAGATAAAATGGCTGGACGTCATGGTAACAAAGGTGTTATTTCACTTGTATTACCATCAGAAGATATGCCATATTTAGCAGATGGTACTCCAGTTGATATCTTACTTAACCCACTAGGAGTTCCAAGCCGTATGAACATTGGACAAATCCTAGAAATGCACCTAGGAATGGCTGCTAAAGAACTTGGAATTCATGTAGCAACTCCAGTATTTAGCGGAGCAGAACGTGAAGAAATAATTGATGCTTTAAAAGAAGCAGGAATAGACGAAGACGGAAAAACAATATTATATGATGGACGTACTGGTGAACCATTTGATAATCGTATAAGTGTTGGTGTTATGTATATGATTAAACTTCACCACATGGTTGATGATAAATTACATGCTCGTTCAACTGGACCATACAGTATGGTTACACAACAACCTCTTGGAGGTAAAGCTCAATTTGGTGGTCAAAGATTTGGAGAAATGGAAGTTTGGGCACTTTATGCATATGGTGCTGCTCATGTACTTCAAGAAATGATGACTATTAAATCAGATGATGTTATTGGACGTGTTAAAGTTTATGAATCATTAGTTAAAGGAACACCAATTCCAAAATCTGGAGTTCCAGAAAGCTTTAGGGTATTAATTAAAGAGTTCCAAGCACTTGGTCTTGATATAACAGTATTAAACGAACAAGGAAGTTTTGTTGAACTTAAAGAATTAGAAGAAGCAGATAAAGATGAAAATCTATTAGATGCTAAAGAAAATAAAATAGAATCTAATTTAGTTGGAGAAGAATCTGAAGAAGTTATTGAAGAAGTAGAAGATAATTTTGAGGATGATGATTACGAAGATGATTTAGATAATTATGAAGATGACGAAGAAATTGATGAAGATGATGATTTTGATGATGATTCATTCGATGAAATTGAAGATATAGAAGAGGGAGATGAGGAATAATGGATGTTAATAATTTTGAAGGATTAAAGATAAGCATTGCCTCACCTGAAAAAATTCGTTCTTGGTCATATGGTGAAGTAAAGAAAGCAGAAACAATTAACTATCGTACATTAAGACCTGAAAGAGATGGTTTATTCTGTGAAAAAACATTTGGTCCTACCAAGGATTTTGAATGTGCTTGTGGAAAATATAAAAGATTAAGATATAAAAATATCGTATGTGATAGATGTGGAGTTGAGGTAACTCGTGCTAAAGTACGTCGTGAACGTATGGGACACATTGAGCTTGCAACTCCTGTATCTCACATTTGGTTCTTTAAAGGAGTACCTTCAAGAATGGGTCTTGTTCTTGATATGTCACCAAGGGATTTAGAAGAAGTACTTTATTTCGTAAGTTATGTAGTACTTGATCCAGGGGCAGCTCCGCTTGA
Source organism: Bacilli bacterium (assembly GCA_045636225.1). Taxonomy (GTDB): domain Bacteria; phylum Bacillota_I; class Bacilli_A; order RF39; family UBA660; genus UMGS1613. Next base: position 3,133 of record JAZTXB010000054.1, on the reverse strand, counting down.
AAAGAAACAAACAATTAGTGATAAAGAATATCGTGCTTACTATGAAAAATATGGAAGTAGTTTTAGAGTAGGTATGGGTGCTGAAGCTATTAAAGAATTACTTGAACAAGTAGATCTTGATAAAGAAGTAGCTGACTTAAAAGCAGAAATAGAAGAAATTAAAGATTCTCAAAGTCAAAAAAGAATTCGTTTAATAAAAAGATTAGATGTACTTAATGCATTCCTAGAATCAGGTAACCGTCCTGAGTGGATGATTTTAACTGCACTTCCAGTTATTCCACCAGAACTTAGACCAATGATTCAACTTGATGGTGGTAGATTTGCTACATCTGACTTAAATGATTTATATAGACGTGTTATTAACCGTAACAATCGTTTAAAGAAATTAATGGAATTAGGTGCACCTTCAATCATTATTCAAAATGAAAAACGTATGCTTCAAGAAGCGGTAGATGCTTTATTTGATAATGGTAGACGTGGAAGAAATATAACTGGTGCTGGTAATAGACCTCTTAAATCACTTGCTAGTATGTTAAAAGGTAAACAAGGTCGTTTCCGTCAAAACTTACTTGGTAAACGTGTTGACTATTCTGGACGTTCAGTTATCGTAGTTGGACCTAGTCTAAAAATGTATGAATGTGGTATTCCAAAAGAAATGGCTTTAGAGTTATTTAAACCACATGTAATTAACGGTTTAGTTAAAAAAGAAATTGCAAGCAATATTAAAGTTGCAAAAAGAATGATAGATAATCAAGACCCTAGAGTTTGGGATATAGTTGAAGAAAAAATTAAAGAGCATCCAGTTATGCTTAACCGTGCTCCAACTCTTCACAGACTTGGTATTCAAGCATTTGAACCTAAGTTAATAGAAGGACGTTCTATTAGACTTCATCCACTTGTTTGTGCTGCATTTAATGCAGACTTCGATGGAGACCAAATGGCTGTACACGTTCCAATAACAGAAGAAGCTCAAGCTGAAGCTAGAATTCTTATGTTAGGTGCTAACAATATCCTAAAACCATCTGATGGTAAACCAATTGTTACACCAGGACAAGATATGGTACTTGGTAACTATTATATAACAATAGAAAAAGCAGGACTTCCTGGAGAAGGTAGAGTTTATAAAGATCCTAATGAAGTATTAATGAGTTATGAAAGAAGAGAGATTACTCTTCATACAAGAATAGCTTTACCAGTTAGATCATTTAAGCACAAAATATTCCCAGATAAATATATGGATAAATATTTAGTAACTACACCAGGTAAGATTTTATTTAATGAAATATTCCCAGATACTTTCCAATACATATCTGAAGGTTCAGGCGAAAATATCGAAAAAGTTACACCTGCAAAATTCTTCTTAGAAAGAGGAGAAAATATACCTGAGAGAATTAAAGAAATGCCTGTAGTAGATGCATTTGCTAAAGGTGTATTATCTAAGTTAATTGCTCAAATTTATAAACGTTATCAAACTACTGAAACATCAGTAATGCTTGATAAATTAAAAGATTTAGGATTTAAGTATTCAACACTTTCAGGAATTAGTATAGCTATTAGTGATATTAAAGAGTCTAAAAAGAAACCTGAAATAATTGCTAATAGTCAAAGTTTAGTAGATCAAGTTAATAAACAATTTAAACGTGGTTTAATAACTGATGAAGAAAGATACGGTAAAGTAGTTTCAATTTGGACAGATACTAAAAAACAAATAACTGCAGAACTTGAAACTATGGTTAAAGCTGATGCAGATAATCCAATCTGTATAATGATGAGTTCTAAAGCTCGTGGTGATATGGGTTCATATACACAGTTAGTTGGTATGAGAGGACTTTTCTCTAAACCTAATGGACAATCTGAAGAAATCCCAGTTATTTCATCATTTAGTGAAGGTATTACAGTGTCTGAATTCTTCTTATCTACACACGGAACCCGTAAAGGTGCCGTAGATACAGCGCTTAAAACTGCCGATGCTGGATACTTAACTCGTCGTTTAGTTGATGTATCACAAGATATAATCGTAAGAGAAGATGATTGCGGAACTGAAGCAGGAACACTTGTTGAAGCGTTTATAAATGATGCTGATGGTACTGTAATTGAATCACTTCATGATCGTATTGTTGGAAGATTTACAAGCAAGAAAATTTTACACCCAGAAACAAAAGATGTTATTTGCGATAGAAATACTTATGTAACAGAACAAATCGCTGATAAAATTATTGCTGCTGGAATTACAAAAGTACCAATTAGAACAGTACTTACTTGTAAAACAGAACATGGTGTTTGTCAAAAATGTTATGGTCGTAACTTAGCTACTGGTCAAATCGTTGAAGAAGGGGAAGCTGTAGGTATTATGGCTGCTCAATCAATCGGTGAACCAGGTACACAGCTTACCATGAGAACATTCAACACAGGTGGAGTTGCTGGAGATGACATCACACAAGGTTTACCTCGTGTACAAGAGTTATTTGAAGCTCGTAATCCAAAAGGAAAAGCTTCTATAGCTGAGATAAATGGTGTTATATCTAAGATAGAAGAAGATAATGGAAAATACATAGTTCATATAAAGAACGATGTAGAAACTCGTAAACATTCTACAAATTATAGTGTTAAACTTGCAGTTGTAGAAGGACAAGAAGTTACTGCTGGACAAAAATTAACTTATGGTGCTATTAGTCCAAAAGAATTATTAGTAGTAACAGACCCAATTTCTACTCAACAATATATTCTATCTGAAACACAAAAAGTTTACCGTTCACAAGGTGTTGATATTTCAGATAAACACGTTGAAATTATTGCTAAACGTATGATTTCAAAAATTAAGATTATAAATTCTGGTGATTCTTATTTCTTACCAGGAACAATGGTTAACATAAATAAATTTACTGATATAAACAAAGAATTAATTCTTGAAGGTAAGAGACCTGCAACTGGTAGACCAGTACTTTTAGGTATTACTAAAGCATCTTTAGAAACTGATTCATTCTTATCAGCTGCTTCATTCCAAGAAACAACACGTATCTTAACTGATGCTGCTATTCATGGAAAAGTAGATAAACTTGAAGGATTAAAAGAAAATGTTATCTTAGGTAAATTAATACCAGCTGGAACTGGAGCTAAGAGATATAGAAAAGCT
>JAZTXB010000053.1:0-15769 GCA_045636225.1 Bacilli bacterium | reverse complement strand
AAATTTCTATTGTTTTTTTGTTTAAAAATGATATATAATTATATTAATAATGTGAACAACTTAATGGAATTTTTTTGTTGTAAAAATAGAGTATAATTATATTAATAAATATAAAGACGATAATTTATAGAGTAAATATTAAGATTGGAGGTTTTGGAAATGAAAAATGACTTAGTTACTGCAGAGATAATTGTTAAAGAAAATAAAATAGGAATTTTAAGAGTTGGAAATGTAAATTATATATCGCTAACGGATTTGGCAAAATATCAAAATTCCTCTGATCCTTCATTTACAGTTAAAAATTGGTTAAGAAGAATAACAACTATTGATTATGTTGGACTTTGGGAACAACTTTACAATGTTGACTTTAATTTGGTCGAATTCGACCAAATTAAAACTGAGTATGGAAAAAATTCATTTGCAATGTCTCCAAGTCAATGGATAAAAAGAACAAATGCAATTGGAATAGTATCAAAAGGTGGAAGATATAGTATTGGTACGTTTGCTCATCCTGATATAGCATTTGAGTTTGCTAGTTGGCTTTCTCCAGAATTTAAATTATATTTGATAAAAGAATTTGAAAGATTAAAACATAATGAAGCCTATCAATATAAGATAGAATGGAGTGCAACTAGGCTATTATCTAAAGTAAATTATGCTGTACATACTGATGCAATAAAAGAACACATAATACCAACACTTACTGAAGAACAAATTAAATTTATTTATTCAGAAGAGGCCGATGTACTTAATGTAGCATTATTTGGAATGACTGCGAGAGAGTGGAGAGATAAAAATCCAAAACTAGCAAAAAATGGGAATATAAGAGATTATACTGATTTACTTCATTTAGTTATTTTAAATAATTTACAAAATACTAATGCCGAATTAATAGAAAATAATATACCACAAAGCGAACGATTGATTAGACTAAATAATTCTGCAAGAAGACAAATGAAAGTACTACAAAATAACAAAAATATACGTGAATTAGAAAAAATTCAAGAACAAGTAAATGATGATAAATTTTTATTATAATAATTCAAAAAGTAAATCACTTAATCTTTTAAGTAAAGCGGATTTATTTGATGAATTTTTGCATTTTGCATCTGATAAAAATTGTACTGATAAACGACTAGTTGATTTTGAGTATTCTGATGAAAAAAATCAAAAGATTAGGAAGAGGTTTAAATGAAGGTTATACCCAACTATTAACTAATAGTTATTCTCTTTCAGCCAAGAATATGCTTGTAGAATTATATACAATGGATATAGTGGAGAAATTAGAAGAAGTTATTGGAAGAGAAAAAATGTGGGATTTATATTTTAATGGAAATATATTTCATATTATAGGGACATTGATAGAGTTATCTAGCTATGAAGAAACTCAACAATTTATTAAAGGATTAGATTTGCTTTTTGCTCTTTATTCTAAAAATGGTTTTTTGGGATCACAATCTTAATTGAGGAACGAATTATTAAATAAACTTCGCAAATATGTAGATAAGCGTATGACAGCAAAAAATAATAAAAAAAATCAGTTATGTAAAAAATAATAGAAAAACTCTATTATTTTTTATTATATTCATTATTAACTAATTTATCGTAAGGTGCTTTCTTTTCTAGTTTATCAGAGTTATCCATAATATCTTGAACTCTATCAAAACCTTCTTCAGTTATATAAGTGGTAGTGTACCAAGAATCAGCATCTCTATATCTTTTAATAGTTTCAGTTAAATCATTTAAAGATGTATCAGGAAAGTGATTAGTAATAACTAGAGCTACTTCTTTATCAGTATGTGTAAATACATAATCAAGTCCTTTTTGTATAGTTTTAGTAAATCCTTCTATTATATCTGTGTTATCATTTAGATAACTTTTTTTAGTCATATAAGTAGTATAGGGTACTTCACCACCAAGTTCACCAAGTGAAGCAACTACATAACCGAATCCTTGCTTTTCTATTTGCATTGCAGTAGGCTCTCCAAGTGTGCTGAAACGAAAGCACCTCTAAAAATGGCTTGAAATCCCTTATAAAATAAGGGATTATTTTTTGAAAATAGTAAAAAAAGAGTGTAAAAAAATGGTGAAAATTGCTATATTTTGATAAAATTTAAAACCTAGTATTTTAGGTACTTGGTTTTAAATTTAATTTGCTTAAAAAACAATATAAAATAGATAAAATGTGATATAATATTTTAAAATGTATATATGAAAGAAGAAATAAGGTGTATTGATGAGTCATGTTAAAAAAAACTGTGAAATATTAGAAAAAATATTTGAATTAGAAAACGAGGATAAAAATTTAGCGGATAATTATGCAAAAGAGATGTTATATGGAGCAAATTCGATTGATTTAGACTCTCAACGATATTTTGAACAAATATTAATAAATTTTTCTAGAAAAAAAGAAATAATTATTCCTAAAATAAATAGTGGACGTAAAAATAAGTATTTATATTTTGATATAAATAAAAATTGGAAATCAATATGGGATATAATATTTTTAGGAGAAATTATTAGCGAAGAAATTATTTTAAATTTAGATATTAAAGTAGATTATAATGAAAAAATAGAAAAAGAGGTTATAATAGAAAATTTGCCTATTGGCGTTAAAAGTAAACATATAGAAAAGTTAAAACATTCAATAAGGTTGATTCAAAAGATAAAAGATTCCATTAGTCATAAGGAAAATTATAATATTTGTAAAGAAATAATAGAAAATGATAAAAGATATGTAAAGATAGAAAATCTTAGAGGAGAAATTCCGTTTAAAGGGAAAATATTGTTAAACTATTTAGAAGGTTTTATTAATAATAAAATTATTCCCCTTCAGGAAGATATAAAAATTGCAAAGAATACAGATAAAGTAGCTTATCCATTATTAGAAGAATTAGGATATAATCCTACAAAAATTCAAAATTTTTTTTATAGAATAAATCCAACTTTGTTAGAATATATTTTAGATAAAATTAATAATGATTATACTAAATTGTATCAATTACCTGCAAGAATATATAACTTAGATATTAATGAATTAAAAAAAATATTAAGTCATCCCAAAGTAGAAAGTATTGTGAGTTTATCTGGGTTACCACAAATAGCATTTGATGAATTACAAAACACATATGAATTATTAAAAAATGTTGATAAGATAGAAGATTTAGTAGGGGTTTCTGAAGAAATATTTTTTGATGTTAGTTTAGCATATGAATTATTAAAACATCCAAAGGTAAAATCACTTGATAGTTTAAAAAGAATACCTATAGAGTTTTTTTATAATAAGGACAAAATGTTTGACTTGTTAAATCATCCAAAAGTAGAGAAAGTTGAAGATTTTGTTGGTTTTCGCTCTGAAGCTTTTAATCTGTCGGAACGTCTATTAAAATTATTAAATCATCCAAAAGTAGAAAGAATTAATGATTTAAAAGATTTGCCACAAGGGGCATATTGGAATATAAAGTTAACTGAAAAAATGTTAAAAACCCACACGACAAAAAATAAATTATTTGAAATGAAAGATATAGAATTTGTATATTCAAAAAAGATAAAAAAATTATTAAAACATCCAAAGGTAGAAAGTATAGAAAGTTTAAGTGTTTTATCTCCAAAACAGATATATTATCATAAGATATTATTAAAATTGTTAGATCATCCAAAGGTAGAAAATATAGAAAGTTTAGCTAAAATAAATAGTTTATATTTTGAAGATTCGAATTTATTTATAAAATTATTAAATCATCCAAAAGTTAATAGAGTAGAAGATTTAAATGAAGTAAGTTGCGCTATTAAATTTGATGAAACAGGTAAATTATTACAAATCGTGCAAAATATACAAATGTTAAATGGGATACCAGCAGATGCATTTAAAAACTCGAATTTTACTTTGGAATTATTAAAACATCCAAAAGTAGAAAGTATAGAAAGTTTTCAATATTTACCTGATATAGTATTTGCTAATTCAAAAAACACGTTGAAATTATTAGAACATCCAAAAGTAAAAAAAATAGAAAATTTTAGAGGGTTATCAGAGGGAATATTTGAATATGTAGATATAACTCTTAAATTGTTAAACAATTCTAAAATCGATAGTATAGAAAGATTAAAAGGTTTACCATTTGAGTTTTTTTCTCATTTTTCAGAAATAGAAAAAATATACAAAAAATATGATTATTTAATGATAGAAATTTTTAAAAATATACCTATAAGGTTATATGAAAAAGTAAAAATAGGAAGTACTGAAATTTTTGAAAAAACTTCTTTTGAATCATATGAAAAAATCAAATTAAACAATTTGGAAAAGTTATTAAATAGAGTTGATAATAATTTTGAAAGACTTTCAGAATTTCCTGATGAATTTTTTTCTTGTGATGATAATGTATTAGAAAAGTTGTTATCAACATATAGTATTAATATATCAAAAAGTATATTTGGAACTTATAATCCTAAAACGATATATTTAATAAGTTATATGCATACAGTATTAACAAAACATAATTTTACTAAATTTAGTGAAAACGAAATCCAAAAATATTCAACAATAGATTTAAAATTTTTTGATAATGCTACATATATAGATTCTGATAAACGAGTTAATTTTTATAATTATTTTAAACAAAAAATAAATATAAATAAAAAAAATTATGATAATATAGTAAAATATCTCAACAACATTAAGAATATAAAAGAAGTCGAATTATTAAATCAAGCAAATCAAAAAAGTGTAGAAATGATAGATGAATTGAAAGAAAATCTATTGAAACAAAAAGGAAAAAATATATGTTCAATTTTAGGCCATTTAAGAAATGCTTGTAGTCATTTCTATTTTGAGGAATTAGCTTCATCAAAATTTATTAGAATCTATGATATAAATGAAGAAGGTAAAAAAACTTTTGACGCTATTTTTAAAACAGAAAATTTATATAAATTAATAAAAGTAGTTGAAAATATAGATTCTTTAAACAGAGTTAATATAGAGTTTTTAATTAAACAATTAAATTTAATTGAAATAGAAGAGTTAATGCAAACATATAAAAGTATAATTGAAAATAAAAATTTAAAAAATTCTTTAAATCAACAACTAATAGAAAATTTAAAATTATACTTAAATTCTATGAACAAAGATTATGAGTTGTCAGAAGAAAAACATAATAAAAAATAATAGAAATAAATCTATTATTTTTTATTATATTTATTATTAACTAATTTATCATAAGGTGCTTCTTTTTCAAGTTTATTTGAGTTATCCATAATATCTTGAACAAGTTTAAACCCATCTTCAGTTATATAAGTGTTAGAGTACCAAGAATCAGCATCCCTATATCTTTTAATAGTTTCAGTTAAATCATTTAAAGATGTATCAGGAAAGTGATTAGTAATAACTTCAGCTACTTCTTTATCAGTATGTGTAAATACATAATCAAGACCTTTTTGTATAGCTTTAGAAATCCTTCTATTATATCTGTGTTATCATTTAGATAACTTTTTTTAGTCATATAAGTAGTATAAGGTACTTCACCGCCAAGTTCACCTAAAGAAGCAACAACATAACCAAAACCTTGCTTTTCTAACTGAAGAGCCGTAGGCTCTCCAAGTGTGTTGAAACGAAAGCACCTCTAAAAATGTTTTGTTCCAGCTTAAAAATAAAGGGATTAATTTTAAAAAAATCAAAAAAGAGTGTTGAAAAAATAACAAATATTTTTAGTTTTTTCTAGATTTAGTTTAAATTTTTATGAAATATGATATAATTTTATTATTAAGTTGATTTTTTATAATTAAAATGGAGGAGTTTTATGAGATATGAAAATTTAAGTAAAAAAGTTCAAATGTCAGTTAATAAAAAAAGTTCTGATGTTAATAAAGAATCATTTATTGATGTAAAAAATTTAAAAATAATGTCATTTCCCAAATCAACTACATTTTTTATTATAAGAAGAGGTATAGCGTTTGTTTTGGGAGCAACTTTAGTAGTAGGTGGGACGTTTTATATTCAACACAGATATATTGACGAGATTGAAAGCAAAGGACAAGATATAAGTATTGTTCAACACGATGATTCTTACAATGTTGCAGAAACTGAAAAAGTATTTCAAACTGGAGAACATATTATTTCAATACCTTTAGGAGATAAAACTGTAGAAGATATAAAACAGTATGATACGTATGAAGGTTATAAGTTAGAAGGGGTATTTAACAAAGATAAAGAAGCTGTTTATTTAAAATATGTTAATGTTGAACCTGTAAAATGTAAGGTTTCAAATTATGATGAAAAGGGTAATTATTTATATTTAGACTTTGGAAGTCCTGTAGAATTTGAAAATTTAAAAACGAGATGAAAAAATAATAGAAATTTATCTATTATTTTTTATTATATTCATTATTAACTAATTTGTCATAAGGTGCAACTTTTTCTAGTTTACCTGAGTTATCCATAATATCTTGAACAAGTTTAAAACCTTCTTCTGTTATATAAGTAGTATAAGGAACTTCACCGCCTAATTCACTTAAAGAAGCAACTACATAACCAAAACCTTGTTTTTCTATTTGCATTGCAGTAGGTTCTCCAAGTGTGCTGAAACGAAAGCTGCTTTTAAAATGCTTTGTTAACTCTTTATTTATAAATGTAAAATAAAAATAAACAGTTATAAACAATCATAAAAATGTTGTTTTTAATGATAAAAATGATGTATAATTATATTAAGAAACTGGTGGTGAATATATGAAAAATAATTTAATTATTTATACATCAAAAGATGGCAATATAAAAGTTAATGTTAATATACAGAATGAAGATATTTGGATGAGTCAGGACTTAATGGCTAATCTTTATGATACAACAAAAAATAATATTTCAATGCATTTGAAAAATATATTTAATGAAGGAGAATTAAAAAAAGATTCAGTTGTTAAGAATTTCTTAACAACTGCTAGTGATGGAAAAAATTATAATGTTGCTCATTATAGTTTAGATGCAATTATCGCAGTAGGTTATAGAATTAATTCAAAAAAAGCTACTGAATTTAGAATATGGGCAACAAAAATATTAAAGGAATATATGACTAAAGGATTTTCTTTAAATGATGAGTTGTTAAAAAATAATGGCGTGAGTCCATACTTTGAAGAATTACTTGCTAGAATTCGTGATATTAGATCAAGTGAAAAAGTTTTTTGGAGAAAAATATTAGATATTTACTCAACAAGTATAGATTATAATCCTAAAGATATTATTTCAATAGAATTTTTTAAAACAGTTCAAAACAAAATGCATTATGCTACTCATGGAAATACAGCAGCAGAATTAATTTTTAATAGAGTAGATTCAAAAAAAGAATATTTAGGTCTTACTAATTTTAAAGGAGAATATCCTACAAAAAGTGAAACTGAAGTAGCTAAAAATTATTTGACAGAAGAAGAACTTAATATTTTAAATAGAATGGTGTCAGCTTATTTAGATATTGCAGAAATTAATGCATTGGATAGACATCCAATGACTATGAAAGATTGGATAAATGAATTAGATACATTTCTAAAAATGACAAGAAAAGATATATTAAAAGATAGTGGTAAAATATCGCATGAACAAGCTTTAAAAAGAGCACATGAAGAATACGATAAATATATGCAAACACATTTAACAACAGCAGAACAAGATTATTTGGAAATGTTGAGTAAACAAGTTGAAGAAATAGAAAAATAATAGAAATAAATCTATTATTTTTTGTTATATTCATTATTAACTAATTTATCATAAGGTGCTTTCTTTTCTAGTTTATTTGAATTATCCATAATATCTTGAACTCTATCAAAACCTTCTTCAGTTATGTAAGTAGTAGAGTACCAAGAATCAGCATCCCTATATCTTTTAATAGTTTCAGTTAAATCATTTAAAGATGTGTCAGGAAAGTGATTAGTAATAACTAGAGCTACTTCTTTATCAGTGTGTGTAAATACATAATCAAGACCTTTTTGAATAGCTTTAGTAAAACCTTCTATTATGTCTTTGTTATCTTCTAGATAACTTTTTTTAGTCATATAAGTAGTATAAGGTACTTCACCTCCTAATTCACCAAGTGAAGCAACTACATAACCAAAACCTTGTTTTTCTATTTGCATTGCAGTAGGTTCAAATAGAGCAACATAATCTCCGGTTCCACCTATAAATGCACCAGACATAGATGCAAATGCTATAGATGTATCAAAGTTAAGTTCATCGAGTTCAACACCATTTTGATTTAACGTATAAGCAAGAGTCATTGCAGGCATACCACCTTCACGCCCTGCAATAATATGGGAATTCTTTAAATTTTTTATTTTGAATTCTTCATTAGTTCTACCTACTATAAAACTTCCGTCTCGTTTAGTTAATCCTGCAAAATTAATTAAATAATCTTTAGCACCTTCATTATAAATGTAAATTGATTGTTCACTACCACAAAAACCAATTTCAGCGTCTCCACTCATAACAGCGGCAGCAACAGCATCGGCACCACTAGTAAGAATAATATCTGCGTCTATTTCATTTTCTTCAAAATACCCTAAACTATCTGCAACATACATTGGTGCATAAAAGATACTATGAGCAACTTCAGCTATTGTAATTTTTCTTAAGTTGCTTTCTTTTTCTTTGTTAGAAAAAATTCCGATAGCAACTAAACATATAATCAAAAAAGCAATTAAGCTAAATATAATTTTTTTCAAATAAATCCTCCTTGTTTCAATATTAGTATATTCAAAAAAATTTTTTTAGTTAATAATTTTTTAAAATACTTGTTTATCAAACTTATGTTTGTTATAATGTTATAGGTGAATAGTATGAAGTTAGATAATTTAAATGATAAACAAAAAGAAGCGGTTATAAATACTGATGGGCCTATGTTAGTTCTTGCTGGGGCAGGTTCTGGAAAAACTAAGGTTCTTACTACGAAAATTGCTTATTTGATAGAGGAAAAAGGAATAGCGCCATATAATATAATTGCGATTACATTTACAAATAAAGCTGCCAATGAAATGAAAAATAGAGTAGAAAATATGCTTGGCATGAGTGCAAGTAGTATACAAATATCTACGTTTCATTCATTTGGTTTATCTATAATAAAACGACATTATGAAAAAGTGGGTTTAGATTCAAATTTTACTATAATAGATTCAGATGATGTGCTTTCAACTATTAAAAGAATTTTAAAGGATATGAATTTAGATCCTAAGTTTTTTAATCCTAAAACAATAAGAAATAAAATTAGTAGTGCAAAAAATGAATTAATGAATCCTGATGAACTTGATAAATTTACAAATAATGAACTTGACGAGGTTACTGTAAATGTTTACAGAGAATACCAAAAAAGACTTAAGATAAATAATAGTGTAGACTTTGATGATTTATTAATGCTTCCTATTATTTTATTTAATGAAAACAAGGATATTTTAGCTTTTTATCAAGATAGATTTAAATATATTTTAATTGATGAATATCAAGATACGAATGAAGTGCAATATGTACTTACGAAAATGTTGAGTGCAAAACATAAAAATATTTGTGTAGTAGGGGACCCTGATCAAAGTATATATGGTTTTAGAGGTTCTAATTACAGAAATATATTAAACTTTGAAAAAGATTATAATAATACAAAAGTAATTCTTTTAGAACAAAATTATCGTTCAACTAAAAATATTTTAAGAGCGGCAAATGATGTAATAAAAAACAATAAAAATAGAAAAGATAAAGATTTATGGACAGATAATAATACTGGAGATAAAATTAAATATAAAAGATGTGATGATGAAAAAGATGAAGCTAATTATGTAGTCTCAAATATTAAAAAATTAGTTAAAGATGGAACTAAATATGAAGATATTGCTGTTTTATATAGAACTAATGCTCAATCGAGAAATATAGAGGAGTCATTACTTAGACAAAATATTCCATATAAAGTAGTAGGTAGTTTTTATTTTTATAACAGAAAAGAAATTAAAGATTTAATTTGTTATTTAAAACTAATTTATAACACTAGTGATGATATAAGTCTAAATAGAATTATAAATGTTCCAAAAAGAGGAATTGGTCTTAAAACACTTGAAAATTTAACTACTAAGGCTAATATTTTAAATGATAGTATTTTTAATGTTATTGAAAGTGGAAAAGAATTAAACTTTAAAAAACTTATACTTGAGTTTAAAGAGTTAAGTGAGGAATTATCTTTAACTGAACTTGTTGATTTGATTTTAGATAAAACTGGAATAAAAAAAGAACTTGAAACGGAAGATACAATTGAATCTCAGTCAAGACTTGAAAACTTAGAAGAATTTAAATCTATTACAAAAAGTTTTGAAGATAAGTATGGTGTTATATCTCTTTCTGAATTTTTGGATGAAATTAGTTTAGTATCGGATGTAGAGGAACATAAAAATCAAACGGATGTAGTAACTCTTATGACTATCCATTCAGCAAAAGGACTTGAATTTAACAATGTGTTTATTATTGGGTTAGAGGAAGGTATATTTCCACATAGTATGTGCTTATATTCTCCTAGTGAAATTGAAGAAGAAAGAAGACTTTGTTATGTTGCTATAACTCGCGCAAAAGAAAAACTTACTTTAGTTAATTCTAAAAGAAGACTTTTATATGGGCAAGAAAATGCTAATCCGCAAAGTAGATTTATTAATGAAATTAGTGAAGAATATTTAGATAAGGAAGAAGTAAAGAAAAATCAAATATATGGAAATGCCAAGATTATTAATCATTCAAATATAAATAAGTATGAGGAATATACACCGGGTGAAAAGATTAAACATGATAAATATGGAGAGGGCGTTATTATTACGGTTGATACTTCAATTCTTACTATTGCCTTTGCTCATCCTCATGGGATAATAAAAATAATGAAAGGGCATAAAAGTATAAAAAAAATAGAGGATTAATCTTGAAAAAAGTTTTATATTATAGTATATTTAATATGTTAAATAGGAGAGTGCTTTATGATGTTAAATGATGATATTAATTCATTAGAAACTAAGAAGTTAAATTTAGAAGTAGAATTAAATGAATTGTTAAAATCTAATGCAGAAAAAGATAAAATTAATGAATTGAGATCAGAAATTTTATATATAAAGAAGCAAATAAGTCAAAAATTAGGTTCTAAAGAAGTGGAAACACAAGAGAAAATAAAAAGAAGAAAATCTGGAGTAGATGAAAAAAATATTAAAAATTATAATTTGTTTAAATCTAAATATAAAAAAATAAGTAAGATGGAAATTTCTACTAAAAATATACTTAGAATAATTGATTTGTATTTAAATCAAGAACAATATGAATATCATGATGATATGGTGAAGGTAATGGGAAGATAATATGGAAGTACAAAAGGAAGCGTTTAATGGATTGATGGAATATTATAAGCTTTTACCAATTCAAAATAAAAGAGATGAGATTGTAAGTATATTAGAAGAGCTTATTTCAAATTATTCAAAAATATGTACTAAATTTGGAGTTATGCCTGATATGGTTTTAAATAAGGAAATTTTAAATATAAAACGAGATGATTTAACAGAAGAAGAATTTCTTCATGCTATATTTGCATATTTAAACATATTGCAAGATATAAGCGCTCAATTTATAGATAGAATGGCTGATGTAATGGAAAATAAGATTTAAGGAGGATTTTATGGTTGAAATAACAGAAGAAATGAAAGAATTAGCAAAGGCAGCAGCGACTGCGTATGTTACTGGGCTTAGAGAGCAGAATGCTGAACAATCAGTAGATTCTTTTTTAGATGCATATGATTGTGCTATAAAAAAAATATGGCTTAGAAGTCATAAGGAAAATGCCCTAAAGGATATTACAAGTGCAACAACTCATGATAAAAAATAAACAAATTTGTTTGTATATAATGATTTGTTGACTATATTGGTTTTTTATAGTATAATTTTGGTAAGAATATGGGAAGGTGTTAATATGGAAAATACTACATTAAAAATATTAGATGAAGATGGTAAACTAGTAGAACACAAAATTTTATTTACTTTTGAGTGTGAAGAATTAGGGAAACATTATATTGCATATGAAGGAAATAAGGCTTCAAATGAAATTTGTGTTGCAAGTTATGATCCTGAGGTTGATTTAAATAAGTTAGAACCAGTAACTGATAAAGAAGAATTAAAAATGGTTGATGATGTTTTAAATCAAATTATGGGATAGTGGGGAGTGTTTATAATGAACGAAAGATATACATACGGATATAATTTAGGTTGGAATGTAGAAAATAAATATATTAATGATTCAAAAAATATTATGGATGAATATAATGAACAAGTAAAACAGATCGTTGATATACAAACAGAACATGGTAGATTACTTCAAACTCTAGGAAGAGAATTAACAGAAAAAGAAATTAGAGCATGGTATAATGAAGATTATGCTTTAAATAATGGCTTGAAATCTTATGAAAGCTATAGAGCAGATATGATAGCCGAAAATGAAAAAAGAAAAGGGTCTATTTCTCTTGAACTAAATAGAAATAGAGATGAGTATGCAGCTAACTTATATTATTTGACAAATATAAAGTCAGACACAAGAAAATTAATTTATAAAAGAAAAAATGAATTAGAATTATTATTGTCTGAAAAAAATATAGAATTATCTACTATAAGTTTAGAACAACGTAAATTAGGTGCTCAAGCAGGTATTAGTGCTGATGAAATACAAAAACTAAGAGCAAAATATGATGAAGTATGGTTAGAAATAAGAAAAATTAAGCATGCCTTACAAGTATTAGATGAAATGTTTGGGTTGTTAGAATTTACTCAAGAAGAAGCAAATTTAATGATGAGAGGTTTAAACCCTCAACAAAGAAAAATATATGATGATATAATTGATAAAAAGAAAAAAACAGATCCTGAGCCAGAACCAGAACCAAAACCAGATCCTGAGCCAGTACCGGACCCAAATCCAATACCAGTTCCAGAGCCAATGCCAGACCCTGAACCAGAACAGGAAGAAAATATAACACTAGATGGTATTATTCGTAAAGTTTGCGGAGATAAATCGTTTACAGACAGTCAAAGTAGCAGATATTTAGCTTCTAAGATAAAAGTATTTAGTAAACCAGAGAAAAATAATCTTGGGCTTGGATATAAGGTTGTTTCTATTCCTAGAGCTATTATAGGAATAATTCCTAAGGCTGCAATGAAAGTTTATGGTTTATTCATTACTAAAGAAACTAAAAATACATTCAAGGAAATGGAAGAACGTGCAAGTAAATTAACTGATAAGGAAGTTGATAAATTGTTAATTGAATATAAAGGTTCAATAGCTCAAGGAAAAAGACTTCCTAAAGGTTTTAATGCAGCAATAAGACCAAGGGCAAACCTATATGTGTCAAAAAGAGTAGCCAAAATAAATGAAGAAATAAACAATAATTTATCAAGGATAAATTATTGTCAAAAGATTGTTAATGCTTTAACAGAAAAATTAAAAGAAAATAATTCTCCAGAGATGGTAGCAAAAATAAATGAAACTTTGCAAAATGCTTATGAATCTGGCGCAAAAAGTGTTAAAGATTTAATTAGATTACAAATAGAAGGTAACAATTTACAAAACGGAAAAGGATTACATAGTTTTGAAGAAGAATTAAAAGCTTTAGATACAAGATTGAACTATGTAGGAGGAAGATTTTCTAAAGCTAGAAGTTATGACCCAGAATTATGGAGTAAAATTTCAGGATATAGTCAAAAAATTGAATATAGCTTAGATTCGAAAGAAGTTTTTAAATCTTATATTGAAAGAGAAAAAATTTATAAAGAAAATTCAAAAGAAAAGAGATCATTATTTAATTTAGGTAGTAAAGTTACAGTTGGAAAACTTGATTATAGACCTTTTGTGGAAAGTTTAAATTATGGAAATGATCCATTTATAAGGGATTTAATTACATCAATTCTAGTAGTATCTTCTACAGCTTCGTTAATTAATAATATTACAACTAATATGAAAAATGCTCAACAAATTAGTAATTATAATGCTAGTGTAGCACAATATAATAAAACAGGAGCAGAGCATCAACAATTTATTGATGAAATAAGAGCAGGTGGAGATACTGTTGAAAAGGGTATTATCTATGATATCAAGCAAACAGAAGGTGCAATTGAAAATGTAGCAGAAAGAGGAATTAATGATAAGTTTGATTGGTCATTAGGCGGAAGCGGATATAAGTTAGAAGATGCAGCTCATCATTTAGAATCTTCGACTCTAAGTGTTAATAATGCTAATGCAATCTTAGATTTGACAAATAAATATAGTGCAGGTCAAATAACTCATGCTGAGTTAATTAGAGGAGTTCAAGATTTGAAAGAAAGTACAATAGGTGTTTACGAAAAAACAATTAATGATGTTATTGGTTATACAGAACAATACGCTAGTACTCATTCACAATTTGATTATACTGCAGTATTAAGCGCTTTAAGACATGCTCAAAGTAATCCTAGTGATACATCAGTAATGACAGATTTCTTAGCAGATATGTATGAAAAGAGTTTAAATATTTCTGATTTTGAATCATTATCAGCAATTAATGCAACGTTGACATCACCATCACTTGTACCTGATATTTTAACTTTAGGTACAGTAGCTGCTAAAGTTTCTCAAGAACAAATGGATTCTAAACGAGAAATTAAACCTGATGGAAAGAAAGCAAAAGAACTTAGAGATATGATAGAAAGTCTAAGATCTATGAAAGCAGAATTAACTGAAGAGGATGTTAAGGAAATAGAAGATCTTTTAAGAAGATAAAATAAAAAACGTATTTAAATTAATACGTTTTTTTGATATACTAATGTTGGTGATGTTATGGATTTAATAATAGGTTCTCATGTGTCTTTTAAGAAAGATGATCAGTTATATGGTAGTTTACTAGAAGCTTTAAGCTATAATGCTAATACTTTTATGTTTTATACCGGGGCACCTCAAAATACAAATAGATATCCTATTGATGATGAATTAACGTATAATGCGATAGAATTGATGAAAGATAATAATATTGATATAAATAACATAATAGTACATGCTCCTTATATAATTAATTTAGCAAATATAAATAATTTTGATTTTAATATAAGATTTTTAAAAGAAGAAATTAGTAGAGTAGAAAGTTTGTTTTGTACTAAACTTGTACTTCATCCAGGAAGTCATGTTGGAGTTGGAGTAGAGCAAGGATTAAAAAATATTATTGATTCTTTGAATTTAGTTCTTACTAAAGATACTAAAGTTATTATTTGCTTAGAAACAATGGCAGGAAAAGGAACAGAACTTGGTAGAAGTTTTGAAGAAATAAAAACAATAATAGATGGTATAGATTTAAAAGAAAAAATAGGTGTATGTTTAGATACCTGTCATTTGAATGATGCTGGATACGATTTAAATAAATTTGATGAAGTGTTAAATGAATTCGATAAGATAATAGGTTTAAAATATTTAAAGGTAATCCATATAAATGACTCAAAAAATCAATTGTCTGCACATAAAGATAGACATGAAAATTTAGGGTTTGGAACAATCGGTTTTGATACTTTATTAAATATAATTTATCATGACAAATTAAAAGGAATTCCTAAAATATTAGAAACTCCATATATTGATAAGATTGCTCCTTATGGATATGAAATAGAAATGATAAGAAATAAGAAATTTAATCCGAATTTTAAAGAAGAATTAAAATAAATATCCTTTATATCTATTTTTATAGTATAGGTATAGGCTTTTTACTTTTTCATACTCTAAATTAT
>JAZTXB010000052.1:0-14541 GCA_045636225.1 Bacilli bacterium | reverse complement strand
TAACAAACATATGGAGCAAGTGACCGGGATCGAACCGGCATCCTAGCCTTGGCAAGGCCATATACTAACCATTGTACTACACCTGCATCAAAATAGTGATATAACAAATATACACTATTTTTTTTATTTTGTAAAGAGTTTTTAATCTATAATTGTATCAAATTGTGAATTGTATAAATCAAAGTAAAAACCTTTTTTAGAAATTAGTTCATCATGAGAACCTTGCTCGATTATATTACCATCTTTCATAACTAATATTAAATCTGCATTTTTAATTGTTGATAATCTATGAGCAATTATAAACGAAGTTCTACCTTCTGTTAGTTTATCCATTGCTTTTTGTACTAATTCTTCTGTTCTAGTGTCAACATTAGAAGTAGCCTCATCAAGTATTAAAAATGGAGCATCTTCTATCATTCCTCTAGCAATTGTAAGTAATTGCTTTTGTCCTTGACTAATTGAATCATTATCGCTTACTTCAGAATCAAGACCTCCTGGAAGTGTTTTTATAAAATGATCTACCCCTACTACTTTACATATTTCCATTATTTCTTTATCTGATATTTTTTCATTATTAAATTTTAAATTATCTCTTATACTTCCTTCAAAAAGCCAAGTATCTTGAAGTACCATTACAAATAAATCGTGTATATTTTCTCTTGTTAATTCTTTTGTTGATACACCATCTATTAATATTTTTCCTTCATTTATTTCATAGAACTTCATTAATAAATTTACCATAGTTGTTTTTCCAGCACCAGTAGGGCCTACTATAGCAATCTTCTGTCCTGGTTTTACACTAGCATTAAAATCCTTTATTATTATTCTAGTATCATCATATCCGAATTTTACATGTTCAAATTCTATTTTACCTTTTACTTTAGATTTATCTAGCTTTTTACTTAATTTAGATTCATCAGTCATTTCATTTTCATCTAAAAATTCAAATACTCTTTCTGATGCTGCTGCAGTTGACTGAAGTGATGTCATTGCTTGAGCCATTTGAGAAAGTGGATTAGTAAACATTCTAACATATATTATAAAAGCAACTATTACACCAAACGATATAATATTATTCATTGTAAGAAGTGCGCCTACTACACAAACTGCAACATATCCTAAATTTCCAATAAAAGCCATTAACGGATGCATTATACCCGATAAAAATTGACTTTTTCTATTACTATTAAATAATTTACTATTTAAACTATTAAATTCTTCTATAGCTTTATTTGACCCATTATATGCTTTTACTACATTATGTCCTGAATAAATTTCTTCTATATAGCCATTTAAATCTCCTAACTCTTCTTGCCTTTGAACAAAATATTTTTGTGATTTACCTAATATAATCCCCATCAAACTAAATCCTATTATACTCGATACTATAGCAGTTATAGCCATTATATAATTTGTTATAAGCATCATAATTATTGACCCTATGAAAAGAGTTATGCTAGCGACTAAGGTTGCAAAACTTTGATTCATATTTTGAGCTATTGTATCTATATCATTAGTAAGTCTAGATAACACATCACCTGTTTCATGATTATCAAAATATTTAAGAGGCAATTTATTTATTTTTTTACTTATATTTGTTCTTAATCTTTGTGCAAATCTATTTGATACAACAGTAAGTATATATGTCTGTATATAATTAAATAAAGCACTTATTATATAAAGTAAAGCTAGTATAAAAGCTATTTTTTTTACTTTATTCATATCAATTTTTGGATTTATTATTTCATAAATAGATTTAGGTAATTCTTCTATTTTTTTTATTGCTTCTTCCTCATTTATTTTTCCTTTTTTACTTAATTCTAATAAATTTTGAAACTCTTCTTTATCTTTTTTAGATATGCTCTCACTTGACATGATATCTTCTATTATATTTTCATTTACATTTGGCTTTATACCTTCTGTTATTAAATTTGTTAATTCAGATAATTTATTCGGAGTAATTAAAGCAAGTATAGCACTTATAAACCCAAGTAAAAGAGCAAAAACTAATAAATATTTAAAATTATTTAAACTATTAAATAATCTTTTTATTGAACCAGCAAAATCCTTAGATTTTTCTGGCACATTTACACCTTTTGGTCCCATTGGTCTAGGCATTTTCTAACTCCTCCTTTGTTACTTGTGATAAAGCTATTTCCTTATAAACTTCACAAGTTTTTAAAAGTTCTTTATGTGTTCCTATACCAACACACTCACCTTTATCTAATACTACTATTTTATCTGAATTAATTATTGTACCTATTCTCTGAGCAACTATCATACATGTTGCATCTTTTGTATATTTCTTTAATTCTTTTCTAAGTAATAAGTCTGTTTTATAATCTAAAGCTGAAAAAGAATCATCAAATATATATATTTCAGGGTCTCTAGCGATTGCTCTTGCTATAGATAATCTTTGTTTTTGTCCCCCTGATACATTAGTACCCCCTCTTGCTATATGAGCATCATACGTATTATCCATTTCTTCTACAAATTCTTTAGCTTGTGCAACTTTAATAGCTTCTTCTATTTTCTTTTTAGTTATTTTCTTTTTACCATTTTCTCCATAACTTACATTAGATTTTACTGTACCAGTAAACAAAAATGCCTTTTGAGGAACATATCCTATTTTATTATTTAAAGCTTCTATTTTATAATCTTTTACATTAACACCATCTACGAGAACTTCGCCTTCCGTTACATCATAAAATCTTGGTACAAGATTTATCAATGTACTTTTTCCACTTCCTGTAGATCCTATAAAAGCTATAGTTTCACCTTTATTTACTTTGAACGATATATCTTTAAGTAAATATTCATCTGCATCTGGATATTTAAATGAAACATTTTTAAATTCTACTGTACCTACTATATCTGATTTTATTTCATCTAAAACTCCATCCTTAATAATAGCTTCTTCATCAAGTACTTCATTTATACGAGCTGCTGATACTTGAGCTCTAGGTAAAATCATAAATATCATAGCAAGAACTAAAAATGACATTATTACTTGCATACCATAACTAGTAAATACTACCATGTTACTAAATAGAGTTATTTTTTCCATTATTCCAGCACTATTTATTATTATTGCCCCTACTATATAAATACCAAGTGTCTGACCATGCATTACTAAATTCATAACAGGATTTAAGAGTGCGAAACATTTTTGATTAAATAACTGAGTATTAGTTAAGTCATTATTAACACTTTCAAATCTTTTTTGTTGAAAGCCTTCAGCATTAAAAGCTCTAATAACTCTTATACCCATTAAGTTTTCCCTAGTTACTCCATTTACTTTATCTATTAACTTTTGTACTATTTTAAATCTAGGAAATACTATAACTAATATTGTTATAACAACAGATAAAAGTATAACTACACACCCTGCAGTAATCATACTCCATTCTATACTTTTTCCAAGTATTTTAGATATTGCCCATATAGCCATTATTGGTGCTTTTATAAGCATCTGAAGTCCCATAGCAAGAAACATTTCTATTTGTGTTACATCATTTGTAGTTCTTGTTATTAAACTACTAGTAGAAAATTTCTTGACTTCATTCATTCCAAATTTTTGTACTTTTCTAAATATTTTATCTCTTAAATTAAGTGAAAAACTAGCAGATAATAATGATGTAAAATATCCTACTATTATAGCTGCTATTAAACTTCCAAGTGCACAAAGCATCATGTATCCACCTTGAGTTAATATTTCACTCATTTTACTACCTTCAGTTTGTACAAGCATTGTAATATTACTCATATAATCTGGTAATTTTAATTCAAGCCATACATGAAACACTATCATAAAAAAACTTATGATTATGTATAATATATCTTTCTTTTTAAAATTCTTAAATAATTTAAACATTTAATCACCTCTTTAATTGTATGCTATTAAATTATATAACGTATTAAATTGTTTGTAAATGCATTTCACATAAAAAACATATTAACACGCACAAAATAATATGTTATATTTTTTTGTCATTATAAAATATTTAACTACCTAAATATTTTGACACTAGTATCAAAAGTACAAGTAGTATACAATCTTAATTAATAAAAAGTAAAATTTTATCAATGTTAACTTGTTTTCAACATATACAAATAGCATAATTAATACAGGAACATTTAATGTGAGTGTCTTCCTCCAATCAGATAAAGAAAGGAGGTAGATATAATGAAAACTAAAACTTTTATTGTCAAAGTTTTAAATCTCATTGCTATCATTTTATTACTTTCTACCTTACTGGTACTAGCAATAAAAAAATAGACACTCTTAGATGAGTGTCAACACTATTTATTAGAGGCAACATTCACTTGCAAAATTGAATGTTCCTCGTTTTTTATTTTATTCAAGTTTCCTTGACATATTCATAATAACATAAAAAAGAACTTTTTACAAGTTCTTTTATTTATATAAAATTTAAGATTACTAAAGCTCTTTTGATGGAAGTACAACAACCACTAAGTGCCAAATTTTTAGATAGTAATGACTACTAATTAATATAAATATGCAACACTTTTCATAAAATGAATCAAAAAATAGCAAAATTTATAAATTTTATGATAAAATATTTAATACAAATGGGAGTGATAATATGTTAATTGAATCAAAAAGAATTAAGACAGAATATAATTTTGCAACACCTCGTGAAAATTTAAAAACTTATTTAAAATGGATTGAATATATCCCAAAGCATTGGAATATAGAACAACTTTTAAAGAAAACTGCAAAAGAATTATCTAATGCAGAAATAGAAATTTTAAAATTAGTAAATGAAGAAAATAAACACAAAAAAATTTTTAAACAATACTTAACAAGTAATGAAAATATGATTTCAATTTCAAATCAAACTCATAATTATATGAGTAAAATGCCAATTGATAAATATGCAACTATAAAATTAACACAAGAAGAATTATATTATTCACAAAAAATAATTTCTAATTATTCAACTATTGAAGAATTAGAACTAGCTATAGCTGAATTAAAACAAAAAGAAGATAGAAATTTAATTGAAGAATACATTTTATTTGAATTAAAAAAAGAATCATATAGACTAGGAATACAAAGGTTAAATAGTGAAATAAGAGAAAATATAGAAGAAAATAGAAAAAAAGATTTACATGGTTATGAAAAATGTATCAATGTAAGAAATAGATTCTAGATATTTTCATTAAAATCCCTTTTCACATCGTTATTGGCTTTGCCAATAGCATAGTGTGTTAATAAAATTAAATTTTAGTTTATTCATGAGTTATTATATATAACTCTTTTTTGTATTATAAAACCCGAACTATAAAAGTTCGAGTTTAGTATCAAATTGGAGGGCCCGACCGGATTTGAACCAGCGCTCAGGGAGTTGCAGTCCCGTGCCTTACCACTTGGCTACGGACCCGTTTGTTAATACTTTTATAGTATAACAAATTTAAATTTATTTTTCAATATATTTTATGCAAAAAACAACTATATTTACTTATTTTTTAAAACTTTTACTTTATATGCTGTTTCTTCTTTTCCATTTAATAATTCTTTTATAGATTTTCCATTATTTAAATCAACTATTATATTAGCTACTTTTTTAGAACAATCTACACTATAAAACCAAGGTGTATTCTTATATTCTTCTGGTACATACGTTAAATTAGTGGAATAAATTTTATCAAACAAACCATTGTTGTAAGCTTCATTAAATGCATCTATACCTTTTGTAAAAAGTGAAAATGTAGTCATTAAATAAATACGATTAGCGCCTCTTTCTTTTAATTGTTTTGCTGAATCAATTAATGAAGCACCTGAAGCTATCATATCATCAATTACAATTACATCTAACCCAGTAAGATCTCTAGGTCCTATAAATTCATGGTACACTATTGGATTTTTGCCATCCTCTATTTTTGTATAATCTCTTCTTTTATCAAAATTACCATAGCTAATACCACCTAATATATCCGCAAGGAATTTAGCTTTACTCCTTGCACTTTCATCAGGACTTACTATAAATAATTTATTTAAATCTATATTTTCTTCATTTAAAATATTTAATACCATATCTCCCGTTGCATAACCATTACTAAAAGTCATTCTATTTGGTATTGCATTAGCAACCATAGGATTATGAGCATCAAAAGTTACTAATTCGCTTATATTATATTTCTCTAATTCTTGAAGCGCCATAGCACAATCTAAAGACTCTCTTGAACTTCTTTTATCCTGTCTTGACTGATATAAAAGTGGCATTATAAGTGTTAATTTTCTAGCATGACCACCTATTGAACTTATTATTCTTTTTAAATCTTGATAATGCTCATCGGGCATCATATGATGAACTCCTCTTTGTGCCTTATATGTTATGTCATAATTACCAATATCGGTCATAATATATAAATCTAAGCCTCTTACAGATTCTCCTAATATACATTTCCCTTCACCATTATTAAAACGTACTAAATTCATATCCACAATATAATTTTCTTTTGTATTCTTTATAAGATTAATATGATTATTGACTTTCTTTCCAAATTCAATAAAATTATCTGGTACAACTAATTTAAATTTATTTTCCACAATACACGACTCCTTACAATAAAATTATACCATT
The DNA here is from genome assembly GCA_045636225.1 of Bacilli bacterium. Lineage (GTDB taxonomy): Bacteria > Bacillota_I > Bacilli_A > RF39 > UBA660 > UMGS1613. Next base: position 7,930 of record JAZTXB010000052.1, on the reverse strand, counting down.
TTAAAAATATAAATCTAGTTATTTGGACAAAAAAACTCAATAATTGAGTTTTATGCTATTGAATATTTTATTAGCATTATTAAAATCTGCTATAGATTTAAAATTATCTATATAATCGCTTTTTTCATTCTCATAATTTAAATAATAAGCATGTTCCCACATATCAATAGTAAATAATGGAATATGCCCCATAGATAGTGGTGTTTCTTGATTAGATAAAGTAATTATATCCAATTCTCCATCATTTCGTAGCACAAAAAATACATATCCTGAACCTTTTAATGACAATGCTTTATTTTTTATTATATTCCAAAAATTATCATAGTTTCCATACTTTTTATCAATATTATTTTTTAAATTGCCCGTTGGTTTCTCTGAAATTGGATTTATACTTTTCCAGTATAAATTATGATTTAACACTCCTCCTAAATTAAATAAGATATTTTCTCTATCATTTTCATGAAATTCGTCCATACAATATAAAAGCTCATTTAAATTATATTTATAATCATAATTATTTTTTTCTAATAACTCATTTAACTTGTTTAAATAATTTTGATGATGTTTGTGATAATGAAGGCCCATTGTATGTGTATCTATATAAGGCTCTAAATCTTCAAACGAATATTCTAAAGGTGGTAATTTATACATATAATTCCTCCTTTAAAATAATATGAAAAGAAATCAATATTATTAATTGATTTCTTATTACTTGTTTTTTAACATTTTAAGAGTCTTTTCTACTGGCTTTACAGTATCTTTTTTATTTCCTTTTATATCACTTAAGAATGCTTCTCTAAATAACGAAAGTATCTTTGCTTTTTCTTTTGAATTTAATTCTTTATTGCATTCTATTTCAAATAACATTTGCTTAGCTAGTTCTTGTGCACATGCAAGATCATAATCTTTTTTAGTAAAAGTTGGTTGATCATCTAGATAAGTTACATATCTACCAATTTTTTCTTTTTTAGCAAATCCATCTTCCTCTTTTTTTATTTTATTTAATTCCTCTTTTATTATATCTTCAGTTGCTCCTTCTAATGTCATTACATCTGACAAAAGTTTCTCATTAACATTTTCTCTTTCAAATTTAAATTTAACATACTCAGGAGAATGCTTTAAACCTTCCCCAAACTTTAGTAATAATTGTTCATTATTGACTATTGCAATAGTTGTGAATATATTAAATAAAGATACTAGAAGATTTAAATATGGAATAAAATCAACTAATAAATTTAAAATAAGTTTTCCTTTTGTTAGTTTCTTATTTTTACAAATATATCCCATATCTAAAAATTTTTTATTTATAACATTATTACTAATTTTATTTGTTACAAGGGTTATAAGAACACTAATTACATAAAACATAATAAAACCTCCTTTCCCAGTGATTTATTATATACCTATAAAATTTAAAAAGCAAGAAAAAAGAGCTTTTTATGCTCTTAAATCTAATCAATATTAACGCCTTTACCAAATAATTTTAAATTAACAAAATATAAAATAAATATATTTAATGTATAAATTATCATCGCTAAATATATACATAATTTAATAGTATCTATATTTAATGCATCCATTGTATAAAATAAATTCATTAAATCTTTATTAAATAGTGCTACTATAAATACTAACAAAATAGTAAATATTTGAGTAAGTATATATACTCCAAATCCAAATAACATACTAAAGAATGTTTTGTTACTATTTTTTCTATGACCTAATACTATTCCAACATATCCAGATTGTAACATATTCATAATTTCTAAAAAACAAACAAATACAAAAGATAAAATAATTGTTATTACTGTACTTTCATAAACTGTAGCAAACGGTAATAATAAGTTTTTAACAAGCTCAATATTTTCCTTAGAATAATAAGCTATAAATAAAGATATACAAATAACAAGCGTACTTAAAAGTAATGTAATAATAGATGTTAATGTTTTAGATAAATATAATGTATTTTTCTTTACCGGTAATGTATGTGTTAAGTAAGATTCATCACCATAAAAATTATATTTAAACCTAACCCATAATCTTATTAAATTATTAATTATAATATTAAATATCATTGCTATAGTTGTACCACTACATACCTTTTCAATTACATCCATAATAAATGAATTATCAATACTTGAAAATACCCTAGTTAAAACTGCAAAAAACAAAGATAAACAGTAGAATACTAATAATATTTTATTAACATTTCGCAAATCATATTTTAATAATTTTTTTAGCATTTGAACATCCTCCTAAAAATCTCATCTATAGAACCATTTTCTTTTTTTCTAAGTTCATCTGTATCCGATTGAAGTATTATTTTTCCTTTATCAATAAAAATCACCTCATCTAAGATTCTTTCAATATCAGCTATTAAATGTGTTGAAAGTATAACACTAGCACCTTCATTAAAGTTAGTAAGTATAGTATCTAATATATAATCCCTGGTTGCAGGATCTACTCCCCCTAATGGTTCATCTAAAATATATAAGTCAGCTTTTCTACTCATAACAAGAACTAATTGTACTTTTTCCTGCATACCTTTACTCATTTTAGATAACTTTTGTGTAGTATCTAAATCTAAATCTTTAAGTAACTTTCTCGCTTTTTTAGAATCAAAATTTTCATAAAAATCCTCAAAGAACTCAATAGCTTTATCTACAGACATTGATTTATCTAAATACGTTCGCTCAGGTAGATATGAAATTATTTTTTTACTATCAACTCCAACTTCTTTACCATTTACTAATATCTCTCCTGATGTAGGAGTAAGCAAATCATTTATAAGCTTTATAAGGGTAGATTTACCTGTACCATTTTTACCTAATAGTCCAATTATTTTTCCTTTAGATATTGTTAAATTAACATCTTTTAAAATTTTCTTATCACCAAAATTTTTATTTACATTAATACATTTTAATATTTCCATTATTTATTTCCTCCTAATTCTTTTAAATAATCTATAGTATTACTTTTATCAAAACCTAAACTTTCCATACTCAAAAAATATTTATTAGATAATTCATCAGCATACTTCTTTTTATATTTATCAATTAATTTTTGATCATTAGTTACAAATTTTCCATTAGTCCTTTCCGTATATATTAATTTTAATTCTTCTAATTCTACTAATGCTTTCTGCATAGTATTTGGATTAACTTTTGTTTGCAACGCTAAATCTCTAACCGATGGAAGTCTCTCTCCTGGTTTTATTTTTCCAGATATTATATATATTTTTATTTGTTCTACTAACTGTATATATATTGGAACATTGTTATCAAATTCAAACTTCATACGTTATCCCTTTCTTCGTTGTATTATATCTATAATACAATGATACATTGTTTTTTGATTTTTGTCAATATAAAAACAAATCTTATAATAAGATTTGTTCTGACTATTTTGTTAGTTCTTTTTTTACACATGATGAAATAATCATAAAAATTAACCCTATTATTAAATAAATAATTGCATATACAATTAAATCAAAGACAATCTCTTTTAAAACTAACCAATATGATAACAAAAATACAATGCTAAATAATATTGGTGTCCACCATAGTTTCTTAATATCATTTGCGACCATTAAATTTATAACTGCTGTAGCGATAGGATTAACTATGAAAAAAAATATCATCATTAATCCCATAACCTCATGTGGCTTTGCTAAATTAACAAATATTAATGGCAACACAAGTAAAACAATCAACATAGTTATAATTATAATAAATATTTTTTTATTTAATTTCATATATTCCTCCTAACCTATTTATACATTAAATTATTTATCTTATCATTTAGCGAATCAGTTATTTTAACAACATATTCTCTATCATCATCTGTCATAATTTCTGTCTTATAATACCAAACATCATCAACCTTAGCAAGTACAATTATAGCTTGTACTAAGCCATCTTTACTTACCTTTAGTATATCAGCGAAACAATCTATTTCATCAAATGTAATAGTATATTCCCTTTTTGCAGTTTCTAAATTATATAAATCTGATAATTCTTGCTCACTTATAGAAATATTTTTTCTTGCTTGTAAATCTTCACTATCAAAAACAACATACCAATCATAATTTTTATCGTTAGAATAGTATTTAATAGCATTCTTAACTTGTTTATTCAAAACAAATAAATCGCCATTAAAATATACAATATTCCACTTATTATGAAAAACAGGATGAATTATGTCTTCTTCATAATAATTATTACTATTATGATAATAAGTAAAAATATCCATATTATATTCTAACAGTACATAAGTTTTTCCATTATATCGAATAGTGTCTATATTTTTATTTTTTTGTATTATATCAAACACAACTAATATAATAACAAAACAAATAATAGCTATTAATATTTTTATTAAATTTTTACTCATAATTCATCACTCTTTCAAAATTCTTTTTATTATTAATTATATTATATCATAAATTTCAAATTTATTTTTTTTGATTTCCATCAGTAATTTTTATTACCTTCGAAATAAAAAAGAGCATTTTTTTTGCTCTATAATTTAACTTTTAATTAACTTTTTTTAAACACTTTTCTTTTATTTCATATATTGGTAAATTTTGTTGATTCAGCATCATTATAATATCTAAATATTTAGGATTTTCTACCCCGTATTTTAAAGACCATAAATATTGTAATATACCTGCAAGTATATCTTTTAAATCTCTTCCATATTTTTTTCTTTGTGTTCTAACTGCTGATTCAACCCATTTTTCTGGTGATTCGTATTCCTCAAGTATATTCCATAATTGTTCATAACTTATTTTTAACTCTTTTATATAAGAATTAGGTATTTGCTCTCTAAAATACAATTCAGTACATTTAAGCCAATTGTTTAGATAACTTCTAGTATAACAAGACAAATCATTAGGCAAACAATTAACTTCATTAATCATTAAATTCGATAAATGTTCAGGAAGCATAATTCCTTCAATTTTTGATTTATCTATAGATTGAAAACAAAATATTTCATCATCAAAATAAGTCGGCCTTGACCCCTCTTTTGAAATATCTATTTGTTTGTTAATTAACAAAGATAAAGACGTCAATGTATGTAAAGGAAATGATTCAAACATTGTACTAAAGCTACAATTATTTGTATATTCTGATAGAGACACAAACATATCCCCATTTTTAGAATCAAAATCACAACTAGAATGAGTATAAATATTTGCTAATCCATTACGTTCAATTAGTTTTTTAGATAGAATTCCATATTGTAATATAGTATCTAATTTAATTAAATTTAAATCTATCAATGCATGATAATAATATTGCTTAAAAAAATCATGATTTTCTTCCACAGTACTAATATATTTTTTTATATCACGAATTTTATCCATATTTTCCACACCACCTTTAGAAAAATTATAAATTAATAAGGAACCTTAGCTACTATTGTATCATACTTCTTTAATATTATTTTCTTTTTGTTTTCTTTATAAATAATTTATATTTTAAAATAAATAAAAAAGCCACTTATTCAATAAAGTGATTTTACTTTATAAAACTTGAATTTTAACAGTTCAAGTAAAACTCTAATGGTGCCCTAACGGAAGAAGTAGAACAACTTCTAGAACAAAAGAAATAGTTAGTAATAAATCATTAACTAACTAAAGTATAACCATATATCTAGATATTTTTTGTATAAAACTAAATTATATATAGTAAAAAAAATAAAAATATAGTACAATAGTTGTTCAAGGAGGAAGCATATGTATAAATATTATAATCAATTTCATATGACAGACGAATTAGCACAAACTATAACTAGTATAGTAAACAAAAAAGAAAATGCTAATTATTTATGTAAAGCAATATCAATTACTATACCTGAGCATAGAGGATTGGTTTTTTCTTCGCCATTAGATGGTTATGAACCTTGGGGAGGAGGGCTTAATGCTTTAAGTGGAGCTCAAATACATGCTATAAATGAAAAATATGGAAAATATGTTGAAGGAACTATACCTGCAGAAGAACATAATTTTATCGTAATAATGGAAAAAAATGCATATCAAGTTTTTTCTAAATTATCTTTTAGAAGCGAAGATGAAATCAAAAGAGCGTTAGAAACTTTAAGTGTTATTTTTGTAGAATATGATGGAATTTTTAATTCAAATTCATTTAAGGAAAGATTTCCTTATTTAGAGGATTTTTTTGCTTTAATAGATGAATGGCGTTCTGAAACAGGAAGAGTCACAATAGATGATGACATCTTGGAAAATGTAATGAAAAAAACATTAAACGTAAAAAATATCAGAAAATAATTAATAAGTTATTAATCATATACTTTCATATGCATAATGATTATGTCATCATGCAAGTGTGTTTCTAAATTAGCAAAATAAAACTACTTTCAATTTAATTTGAGAGTAGTTTTTATATTTAATCTCGAAAAGTTCGAGTTTCCTATCAATCTGGTGGAGCCGAGGAGAATCGCACTCCTGTCCGAATACACTAACACAATACCGTCTACAAGTTTATTTGATTAATAAATTTCCTTACAAATAAGTTAACCAACAAACAATTTATAAGTAAGCCTATAAAATTCATTATTACTTATAGACATCATAATAATATATCCTACTAAATCGAGCCTCATGTAAATACCGTAGGAAAATATTTACTGAAGCAGCCTTCTAAATTTCTATTAAGCGAAAGCTAATTGATTTCTGTTTCCAGTTATTTTATTTTTGGATTTAACGCATACCTACGACTTGCTAGTATTGCTCAAGTATACCCGTCGAAACTAGACGACCCCATGTACTAGAATTATACCATTTTTGATATTAATAGTCAATTCTAATAACTTTAGTTATTACATCGGTATATGAAAAAGATTTTACTATATTATCACATTCTACTAAAAAGACATAATCATATAATTCTTTTATTTTAGCTTCATATTCTTCATATTTATTTCTACCTAAATTATATTTTATAGATACTATATCTCCAATATGTTCTAAAAGTTCTTTCTTTACTTTTGATATTGTCATCTTGGATACCCCATATACATAGTCCCTTTGGTAATAATACCACCTATTCCCTCTTTTCCATATTTAGTACTAGCAATAATACTTTTTAAATCAATATCTTTATTTATATCTGCTAAACTCATATGACTAGCTATTATAGCTGGGTCAAGTGCATGTATATTTATTCTTTTAGGACTAGACGCGAAGTTAGCACCTGCTCTAATTAATTCTTCATAATCAGATTGACATGCACCAGCTATTATTATTAATTTTTCATGACTTTTTTCAAATTTTCTTGCTTCTTTTATAGAATTAACAAAATTAATACTATTTTTATAACTATTAATATCATTTATACTACCCTTTTTCTTATAATAAGCATCATGCCCTGTTATAACTAATATATTTGGATTATACTCCTCTAAATATTCTCTTATTTTAAGAGGTACATTCTCTTCTTCTTCACATATTCCCATTGCCATTAAATTTATATTATTATAATATCTTAAACATCTTTCTAAATACTCTTTGTCTCCATCTATATGAAGAATTTTACCTGGCAAATAAAAATAATCATCTCTATCTAAACTAGTAGTTTCTTTTACTCTTTCTACTATATCTAAATCATCTGATTCTTTATATTCTATTTTTACTAAATCCTCTATTAAACTATCAGCACATAATCTAACATTAACACCACGTAAGTAACAAGTATCTTCAATTATATCTGTTACTTTAAATACCATATCATGCTTATGCGATATTCTTGTTACATAATCACCTACTTGTATTTTCATAGTATCACCAATTAAATATATGAATATAATTTATAAATATAACAAAAAAAGAGAAATAATCTCTTTTATAAATCTAAATGTTTTTTCTATATACTTTTGGAGTTGTGACGGTTATGTTTTTAAAGGCTCT
>JAZTXB010000051.1:0-20525 GCA_045636225.1 Bacilli bacterium | reverse complement strand
TTTGAATTTATTGAAGAATTAATAAAAAATGATATTGGTGATAAACAAATTTTTAAAGATAAACAAAAGGTATTAAAAAAATAGAAACATCTAAGTATAGATGTTTTTTTTATTTTACGTTATAATAATTATTGGTGATTTTATGTTTAAATATTCCGATTCAAATAAAAGATATTATACTCTAGATTATTTTTATAAACATAAGTTTAATTCTAAAGTATTCAAAGTTAGTTTAAATGCAGGTTTTTCATGCCCTAATAAAGATGGTAAAGTTGGTACGGGTGGATGTATATATTGTTCTAAAACTGGTAGTGGTGAATATGCTGGTGATATAAAAAAAGATTTAGTAACACAGTTTAATGAAGTAAAAGAAATGATGTTAAAAAAGTGGCCTAAAGCTAAATATATTGGTTATTTTCAAGCTAACACTAATACGTATGCACCTACTCTTATTTTAAAAGAAAAATACGAAACAATATTAAAATTAGATAATGTAGTTGGACTTAATATTGCTACTAGGCCAGATGCTATTAGTGATGATTGTTTGGACTATTTAGAAGAGTTATCAAAAAAAACTTATTTAACTATTGAACTTGGACTTCAAACAATACATGAAGAAACTTCTAATTTTATAAATAGATGTCACACATTAAAATGTTTTACCGATATGATAGAAGAATTAAGAAAAAGAAATATTAATGTAGTTGTACATATAATTAATGGATTACCTTACGAAACTAAACAAATGATGATCGATACAGTTAAATATTTAAGTAATTTAGATATTCAAGGAATAAAAATACATATGCTATCAATATTAAAAGATACAAAATTATCAGAAATATATAAATTAGAAAAATTTAAATTAATATCAAGAGAGGAATATATTGATATTGTATGTGACCAATTAGAATATTTAAGAGAAGATATTGTAGTTAATAGAATTACAGGGGACCCTAAAGTAAGTGATTTAATAGAACCGGACTGGTTAATAAAAAAAGTTACTATACTAAATGATATTGATAAAGAAATGAAAAAAAGAAATTCTTATCAAGGCATTAAATACAAAAAAAAGGACTAAGTCCTTTTTTATTAAAATTTAAAACTATGTGGTAATAATTCACTAATAGAATATTCCTGTATCTCATCATTTTTCACTGTATAAATTTTAAAATCTTTATCTACAAATTCACTCATAAATTGTCTACAATATCCACATGGTACACATTCATCAGTTATTTCTTCGCCCTCAAAACTACCTACTATAGTTATGCATTCAAAATCTTTTTCACCTTCAGAAATAGCTTTAGCAAATGCAGTTCTTTCCGCACAAATACCTTGTATCCCTTGATTTTCAATATTACATCCAGTATAAATTTTTCCAGTTTTTGTTCTTAACACTGATCCTACTTGAAATTTACAAATAGGTACATGTGCAAATAATCTTACTTCTTTTGCTTTTTGTATATCTTCTTTATACATAAATAATCACTCCCACAATTATTAATAGTCAACTACATTATTTAAATAACATAGGACAAACACTTTCATTGCCATTAAATTTACCAACTACTATATTATTCTTCTTCACATAAGAATCTATTTCATCTTTATAAATTATGTCCATTTCTATAATTTGATTATCTTTACTATATGATATGCTTTTTATATATGATAAAAAAGAAAAACGATCGTATATGTATATAACATCATTCATATATCCAATATCTTTATCATAGTCACAATTTTCTTTAAAATTTGATTCTATATTTTCAATTAAATAAGATAGATCTCCACAGTCAAAATAACTACCATCCTTTTTTTGTAATCGTTTATTGTCGCCATATTTCAAATCGATGCCAATATAATAATCTATTTTATTTATTTTAATTCTTTTTTCAATAATCATTAAAATCACCAATTATATTATAACACAAAAAGCAGATTATTCATCTGCTCTTTTACTAGATAAAAACGTAACTTTTTCTGCTATGACTTCTACATATTTTTTATGAGTTTCATCTTCAAGTTCTACATCTCTTGTTTGAATACGACCTTTGATTCCTACTAAATCACCTTTTTTACAATATTCTACTGTACTTTCAGCAACACCCTTCCATAGTACACATGAAATAAAATCCGTATCATATTCTCCATTTTGATTCTTAAAAGATCTTGGAACAGCTAAAGTAATATTTGTAACCTTTCCTTTTTCTGTATTTTTAAGTTCAGGTTCTTTTACAATGCGACCTACTAAAACCGCCTGATTAAGCACAATATTTACCTCCTTTCGAATTAATAATAACATTTCAAAAAAAGATAATCAAACATACATTTTTAATATTTAATACAATAAATTTATTTATAATTAAAAAGATACATGCAATATTTTAAATATCTTTGTTCTATTGAGTCAAAAAATTAAAAACTAGTAAATTACAAAAAAAATACACTTTTGTGTATTTTTTAAAAATAATTTTTTAATAAAGCATTTAACTCTACTGCATATTCCATAGGTAATTCTTCTCTAAATCTATCAATAAATCCCATTATTAAAAGTTCTTTGGCCTTCTCCTCAGTAAGCCCCCTACTCATTAAATAAAATAATTTTTCTTTACTTACTTTAGATACAGTAGCTTCATGATTTATATTAGATGAATTATTACATACTATATTATCAGGTATTGTATCACTTCTAGAAATATCATCTATGATAATTGTGTCACATTTCACAGTACTTTTTGAATTTGTGGCATTCTTAGCTATTTTAACTTTTCCTCTATATGTAGCATCTCCACCATTTGCAGCAATAGATTTACTAATTATTTCGCTACTAGTATTAGGCGCTAAATGAATCATACGTGCACCGGCATCTTGTATTTGGTTAGATGTAGCAACAGCAATGGAAATACATCTTCCTTTAGCATATTCTCCATTTAATACACACCCAGGATATTTCATATTAATTTTCGAACCAATATTTCCATCTATCCATTCCATTAAACCATTTTCTTCTACAATAGCTCTTTTAGTAACTAAATTATAAACATTATTTGACCAGTTTTGAATGGTAGTATATCTACATTTAGAATTTTTTCCAACATATATTTCAACTACTGCAGCATGGAGAGAATCAGTTGAATAAGTAGGGGCTGTACAACCTTCCATATAATGTAATTCAGAATCATCATCTACTATAATTAGTGTTCTTTCAAATTGTCCCATATTCATACTATTTATTCTAAAATAACTTTGAAGTGGCCTATCCAATTTTGTATGAGGTGGCACATAAATAAATGTTCCACCACTCCATACTGCACCATTAAGAGCTGTATACTTATTTTCATCATATTTAACTAATTGATTAAAATATTTTTTAAATATATCAGGATATTCTCGTAAAGCAGTATCAGTATCACAAAAGATAACATTTTTATCAGATAATTCTTTTAACATGTTGTGATATATTACTTCGCTCTCTACTTGAGCACCTACACCTGCTAAATATTTTTGTTCGGCTTCTATTATCCCCAATTTATTAAATGTGTCTTTTATCTCTTTAGGTACTTTATCCCAATCATTTTGACTATCTGCTACTTTTTTATAATAAGTAATTTCAGCAAAATTAATTTGTAATTCAGGTCCAAAAGAAGGGTTAGCTAACTCTTCAAATTTTAAATAAGAATTAATTCTAAAATCTCTCATCCATTTAGGTTCTTTTTTTGTTTTTGAGATTTCCAAAACTTTAGATTTATTTATTCCCTTACCCTTCATAGAACTCACCTTCTTAATTATACTAAAAAAAAAACTAAATAAAAAGAAAAAAAAGAAATTATTTTCTTTTTTTTAGCATTTTCATTGTTTTTGTATTGTTTTTTGATTGATTTATTACTTCTAAATATTGTTCGTTTGTTAATTCATTATTACCATCAGGAAAAATAATTCCACTCTCTAACAATTGTATAATTTTTCCACATTTATTTAAAGTTTTAGAATCAACTTCAAGATTTAACAAAGTTGTATATGGGATACAAGCATATCTTTTGCCTTCTTCTATTTTTAAATTATTATTTTCAGAAGATAAATACTTCATATTAATAATTTTTATATATTCATATTGATGATTCGTTCCAACATCAATCACTCTATTATTTTGCTTATCAAAAACGCATAATCTATCATGATACTTATTTAAATTTGTTGCTAATACTCCATTTCTATTTTCAAAACTACAAATATGCATATTTACTATTTGATATTTTTCATTTTCCATAATTATCTAATTCCTCCTCTAACAACTTCTTTATACCTTGCCAAGTTAACAAAGCACATTTTTTTCTATTAGGTTGTTTAGCTATATCACAATATACAACTGCCTCTTTTAAAATTTCTTTACTATATTTTTTTTCTTCTATCATATTTTCAAAATTAGATATTATATTTTTTGCTTCATCTATAGTTTTACCCATTAAAGAATTAATCATAATTGATGTAGAGCTAGTACATATAGCGCAAGCTTCTCCATCAAATCTTATATCTTGTATAAACCCATCTTCTATTCTTATTTGTAAATCTATTTGATCTATACAACTTTCACTATTTGTATTTATGAGCTTATAATTATTATTTTCAACTAATCCTCTATTTTTAGGATTCTGATAATTTTCCATTATTATCATCTTTTTCAATTCTTCATTCATAATTATCACAACAATATTATAATACATTTAAATTATGATTGCAAGAAAATGGAATTTTTTTTTAAAAAAAGAATATATTTTAGTATAGAAAGAGAGGAAATAATTTTTATGGAAACACTTAAAGTTGGAACTAAATCAAATCCAAACTCAGTTGCAGGCGCACTTGCTAACGTATTTAGAGAAAAAGGAAGTGTAGAAATTCAAGCAATAGGTGCTGGAGCTTTAAATCAAGCTATAAAAGCAATAGCTATTGCAAGAGGTTTTGTAGCACCAAGTGGAAAAAATTTAGTATGCATTCCCGCATTTACAGATATAGTAATTGATGGTGAGGAAAGAACTGCTATAAAATTAATTGTAGAAGCTAAATAATAGCTTCTTTTTATTTTTTTATTTTTTTTATTAAAAAGTATTGACTTATTATATTTCAAATAGTATAATGTTAATTGTCTACGAATTGCGGGTGTAGTTCAATGGTAGAACTCCAGCCTTCCAAGCTGATAACGTGGGTCCGATTCCCATCACCCGCTCCATTTTGTTTATAACATTGAAAAATGTTGTAATAAATAATTAGCAAAAAATTGCTAATCTTAATTTTTTGTTATCAATATGAAAAGAGTATTTATGCCAAGAATACTCTTTTCTAATGCAAATAAACATCAACTGTCATTGAGATAGTGCTATGCCCCATAGATTTGGATACAATATCTATGGGAGTTTTTTTATGGATCATACGCGTAGCGTATGAATGCCTAAATTCGTGTTGAGTTATTGGCTTTAGATTAGACTTATTGCAAGCATTTAACTTATGTCTATCAATAGTGGTTGGAGATAAAGGTTTTATTCCTCCAAAAATAAAATAATCAACACTACTACCATATTTTTTAAAATACATTCTTTTTAATATCATAAATCTAAAAATTGTTAAAACATTAATTTTAATAGTTCTTATGCTAGATTGATTTTTAGGTGTATCAAGTTCTCTATTGCCTTTTCTTTGAATGCTATGATTTATGTGTATAAGATTATTTTCTAAATCGCTAAATCTTAAAGCCATAGCTTCACTAGGACGTGTACCATAAAAATACATAAAATTGAAATATTGTTTAATTACATAATCATTTAAATTTCTTCTAAACTTTAAAAATTCTTTTAAAGTATAAATATTATGTTTTTTATTTTCAATTTTCTTTTTAAATTTAGGAACTTGCAAAATAACATTTTCAGATAAATAATCACAATATATGCAATATCTAAAGAAAGCGCTAAATTCATAATATAAATTTCTATTAAAATTATTACTAAAATTTAAATTTAAGATATTATTTTGCCAATTAATAATATCTAATTTAGATATATCTTCTAAATTCTTATCTTTAAAATAAGGTAAGATATGTAATTTAAAATTTTTAGCAATAGTGTCAAATCCTTGTTTTTTATGCCGATTTGAAGCATATATTAAGTACTCATCGTAAGCTTTTTCAAAGCTCATCGTAATCACCTCACGGGCGATTATTATAAATGTTTTTTAGCATTTGTCAAATTACAGAACATCACCTCTAATTCGATTATAACATATTTATAAATTTTTAAGCAATAAAATTATTTAGTTAATTCATAAATATCTGTTTCAGTAAGTAATTGATTTATAATATCAATTTTATATATCGTACTCTCATAATTAACATCTTTAATTAATTTTTCTAAATTAGAATAAATCGTAGCAGAACCATTTATTTCCCCATTTATCGTTGGTATTACTAAGTATAACATAAAATCACTCCTTTATTTAGTAATTGTACCTAATTCTTCGTCTTTTAATTTATGTCTAATACTAGTTATAAACGTGTTAAAAAATATAGTGTGATTAGCAGCAACGGACCACATTTGCATTAAATCATTTTCAATTAAAATTATAAGTAAATCGGAATACTCTAGAATATTGTTATCAACAATAAATTGTTGTATTTCTTTTTTTAATTTATCTATTTCTGTGCGAGTTAATTCATTAACTTGATTAGTATCAAAACCATTTAATAATATTCTATCTCTATCATCATATTGAAACTTTTCGGGGTTATCAAGATGTAAGTGATAACGATACATACCACGTAAACTTTCCAGTTTTATAGGTATAGTCATATTTAAACTATCACATAGTTCCTTAACATGATTATAAGTTGTTGGTCCCTCATAATTAAAAATAATATGATAATGTTCTTTTTTTATTTCCCCTGTTGGGTTTAAATCTTTGTTATGTAATGGACTTATAGCAATTTGAAGTCCAGTTTCTTGTAATCTATCAAGCCAATTAGTAGGAAGGCTTTCAGGATAACCTACACTAGCCCATATTCTACCTTTCTTCATATTTTAACACCCCTTAGTGAATTTATTTTATATAACATAATAATAGCAGTATCGACACCATAAATATCAATTAATTTTTTAAACATAAAAATTAAAATATCTTCATAAGGTATATCTTTATTTTTCATAAAAAACTCCTTTCGTTTGTCACAATTCACAATGCACCCATTGGGGGGTGTCGTAGTACCCCCCCATATTTAGAATCAGCAATTGCGCCATAAATGGCGCGCAATTGCTAGTATTTTTCAAATTCCTTAATAGGCATTTCCTCATATGAATAAGAATCGAACATTTTCCATAATTTAGGGCAATAAATGTATTTTACTCCAAAAATTGCAAAAGAATATTGTTCTATTAATTGTTTTGTCATTTGGTCTATACCAATTCTTTTAGTAACTAATTTTCTTTTAACAAAACCTGGTAATATAGAACGTTGAACTATAAAAATACGAGTAGCTAGTTTTCTTAGTTTAATATCAACATCTAAATCTTGCGAGAACATAGCTATATCAACTCTATAATGCCTATGAAATTTATAAAAGTAAGTTTCTTCGTCACTAAATCTTTTAAAATTTCTATTATTGTAATCAATACCAGCCTCGTCCATTAATAACAGACAATTACTAATCATATAATGTCCTATGTCAGATTTAACAACTTTGTAAGCACCTTTTATAGGAACATTTGAAAGAACTATTCCCTTATTTTTATTCTTTTTACCCTTTTTTAATCTTTTTTTAGCCAAATAAGCTGCAAAAGTAGTTTTACCACTTCCAGGTACTCCAATATAGATATCAAAAGTAGCACTTGGTTTGCGCATAAGATTTCCTATTAATATCCATAATAGAAAAGCTAAAATAATTATTTTTAAAAACATAGATTCAACTCCTATCCATAAATAATGTTTTTAATAAGTAATAAAACAAATTTTAATATTTTAACCATTAAATAAATACAAAAGATAAACATACAATTTAGTATTATAAAACCTATAAATTTAATATCATCTGATAATACTAAATTGGGAAAATTTGTAGCTATAAAACTTAAATATGTTTCCCAATATATGTAAAAAGGTATATTATTTATTGACATATTATCTACCTACTCTCTTTAAAATTAAAGCAAAAGGAATTATAAAAATCATAAGTACAGAAGCCACTAATAGTATTGTAGCTAGTGTATAAATCCAAGTTGCAGTTGCTGGTAAACTACCAATTAACTTAACAGCCATTTCATAAAATGTTTCCATTCTTCCACCTCTTATTTCTTATCTTTATCCGAATTTCCAAAATTACTAATATCTATTTTAGAACCAAAAATAAAGTAAATTACTAAGCCTATAAATGCAAATGTTAGTAAAAATTCGCCTAAAGTAATACTTGGATTTTCGTTAATTTTTAAATTAAACACAAAATTAATTATTTTAGAAAGTTGTGTTATAAAATATGGTATAACTTCAGTAATCATATTTAGCCACCTTTCACAGAACTTACTATCTTAGCGCAAACACTAATAAATATAACTAAAATTATTAAACTTAAAAAAGGTAAAATAATAGATTTAAACGGCTCTGGAATAACATTTAATAAATTGTTAAATACATTCGGTAAAGATGTGAACATTTTAACAAATGAACTTAAGCCGTTTAAAATATACTTTAGTAAATCTTGTATTAAATCTATAAATTCTATCATTTAATCACCAATCCTATTATAAATTTTGTTACTAAAAGAGTAACTGCAGAAATTATGAAAAGTTTTAGTAAAAATGGCATTGAATTATATAAATCATAAATATAACCATTTACTAGTTCAAGTGGCGTACTAATTTTTGATATAAAGTTATTAACACTAGAAAATAATCCTCCAGTAGTTGCGTCATCTCCAGGTATGCTTTCAGTAGGAAGTAAATTAGTAGTTCCTCCTGGAGTTTCTATATCTGCTATCATGCCACCATGTTCATTTAAAGTAACAAATGTAACATCAAAATATTTAGGTATGAACATACAAACACTACTATTTTCATTTTTAGGATTATAATAGAACATATCAAAATAATAATCACCTAAAACATTTTCATAATATGTAAAAGGTGCATAAGTTGTATTAATTAATTTAGATAAATTATCATAAAAATAGCTATTTTGTGTACCATCAACATAATCATAATTACCTAATGCGTCTTTTGTATCACTATATCTAACTTGCAATAAATCATCATCTTTTAATAATGTAAAGTCAGAAGTAATATTGTGTAATTGCGTAAATTTAAGACCTAAAGTTAATGTAACCATATCTTGATATAGCGGACCACTAGCTAAAGTTAAATGCTTGTAAGTTCCTCTTTGTAAGCCCTCAGTATTCCCGAAAAAGTATAGACCACTATAAATGTTGATTTCATTTTGTTTGTCTTCTTTTTTTTCTTTTAATTCAGGATTATTTTTATTAGGATATACTGAGAATAAAGTTCCACCACTAAAACATTCTTCTCTATAATTATTATTAGAATCTTCAGTAAATATTGTTTTATCACTTAATGAATAATCAATACTATATTTAGAAAAATCTAATTTATTTATTTTAGTATCATAACTACTGCTTACTCCAGATAAAAGTGAAGGATTATAATTTGTATAATTATAATAATGATTGCTATTATAATATAGTTCATAAGTAATTACTGAATTTTCATAGTAAGGATATAGTTTATCAATGTTTAAACTCGTAGTAATTTCACCGGTTGATAAAGTATAAGTAAACCCAATTCTTGAAGCTATAACTTCATTATTTTTAAATTGATAATAACCATAAGTAGATTGATGAGCATGTAAAATTAAAGCATTAAAAAGTCTATTATCTATTGCACCACAAGATATATTTTTAGAAGTAGAATACCTATAAGAACATTTAACATAAGGAAATTCTTTAAAAGAAAAATCTTCATAAATAGTTTTAAAAGTATTATAAATAAATTCTTCATCTATTGTATATTTGTCATCAGAATAAACAGTAAACGCTTTTACATTACTAGTAAATAAAATGCCAAAACTGAATATTATGAATAAATATAATATATATTTTTTCATTAAGTTACCCCCTTATAAAAAATTTAAAAATTGAAAGTACTACAATTACTAAGATTGTAATTCCAGAAATTGCTAAAAAACAAGTTACTATATCATATACCCAAAAATCTTTTAAATCTAATTCACCTACTATATTTTTAGATATATCATAGAACATATTATCATCAGAAATTATTACTTCACATATTTGTTTACCATAAGGTTCATAAGCAGTTGCAATTTCTCCTTGTTCTATTTGAAAAAATGTATAATCATTTTTAATTGCTAATGTAATGAAATACACACCTTCTGGAACATTTATGTTATGAACTAAATTCCCTGCTAAACCTTCTTTAAAATTAAAGTTATCATCCCAAAATACTATGTTTGAAAAATTTGTAGCATCTGTTGAAATAACATATTTTTTATTTGGTTGAACTGGAATTTTAAAGCCATTATATCCTGTTTCTTTATAAATATTTCCATCAGTATGTGAATAATAACTATTTATTAATACAACTCCTGTATTAGGATCAAATAAATTTTTACTATCTCTACAAACAATATGAGTATTTTTAGTTTCTAGTTCTTCGGCACTAACACTATTTATTGTTAATCCAACAAAAAAACCTAAGACAAATATAATTAAATAAAAAATTATATTAACTAATTTATGCATTTTAAATTTTAATTTAAATAAACTATTCAAAATTACACCCTCTTTAAAATTTACTTAGAGCCTCTTCTATTTCATCATCTGAAGCAAAATATCTATTAGCAAATTCTTTCTGTACTTTTTTTATACCAAATGTTTTAACCTTAAAATATATAATTATAACGATAAAAAAAACTATATTTAAAGTTAAGGAAATACCTAATATAAAGTTTGTCATATAATTTCCCTTTCTATTGATAATAAAATTAAATCTTCACTTTTAATTATTTTATAAACAAATCTATCTGCTTTTCTTGAATCATAAAAATTTTTACTACACCTTTTATTACTCTTTTTAACTAAAAAATTAATTGTAATCATATATTTACTCCTTTTTTTTGCTAGTAACAAAACAAAGTATTAAAAAAAACTTTGTTTTGAATATCCATTTTAAAATTAAATAAATATCAATAACCTTTCACGGCATAATCACTTCGTTTTTATTCCATGGTGTTATTGACATTTAAAATAAAAGTGGAACACTCAAAAGCGTTCCACTCTTCCGAGTTAATGCTATCTTCCAACAACTCTTTTTACTACGGCAAAACCTACAAAAGCTAAACCGATACCTACATAAAGCATTGCTAATGGATTTGAAGTTATAAACTCAAATACACTAGTTGCAGAATCAAGTAACCAAGTTAAAGCGTCAGTAGCATAGCCTGTAATTGTTGAAATAGTCACGCTAGCTCCTTCCATTTTTTACCCTCCTTTTTATTTTTTATCTATGAGATTTAGCAGCTAAACTCAATAGTTCTAATTCGGCTTTATCTAGAAAAACTAGTTTTTCATAAGTTTCAGTTAATTTGATAACAACAACTTTATAATCATTGCCCTCTTTAGATTTACGAGTTTCTAATGTAGCATTTAATAATTTGCTTTCCATTTTTTACCCTCCTCTCATAAATGAAATATAGCATAAAATTCACAAACTTCCGTAAAACAATTAAAAAGTCCGGTTTAAACCGGACTTTTCCACTCAAAAGTGGACTTTTTTATTAGCAAAAAGTTGCTAATCTTAATTTTTTGTTATCGATAATTATATTTATTATATTTGTATTATGTCGGTTATATTCGTGTACTAAATCGCTTAATCTATAACTGATATATTTTGATAATTCGTTAAAATCATCAAAATAGCAAACAACTTCGTCATTTAAATCATATAAAACAAAATAATTATTTTTTCTAAAATCTTTTGATTTTAGTTTCATAATAACCTTTCTAGATTATTTTACCGGGTCTAATTCCCATCACCCGCTCCATTGACGAATCTGTTCGAACTATTCGGACATTGATATATAGAAAATCAATCGAAAGATTGATTTTTTTGTTGTTATACTCCCACGTTCAGCTTGGAAGTCATACAAAGAAATCATCCTAAAAGAAAGGATGGTGAACATTATGATAAATATTATTGAGCAAGAAATAAGTTTTGATGATTCTCTAAAAAAGAAATTAGAATTTATATGTGATTTCTGTAATACTACTCCAACCTTTATTAATGGTAGTATTCGTAAAATTGATAAAACTAATTTATCCTATATAGAGCCACATAGAATAATCATCAATGACATAACATTTCTTGCTTTTAATTATTCTACTGAGATTTATATTAAAAATTTAAGTAAGAAGATACAAATAACAGAGTTAGAATCATATTTAAAGTCGCTAAACTAGTAATTTTGTCGAATTTCGTTTATAATTAAATTAAGAAAACTTTATATTTAATTTATTTATGGGCGAAGTAGTATGTATAACCTAGTAAGACTACTTTGCCCTTTTTTTTAGTAAAAGGAGTTGATTTTAATGGATGAAAATAAAAAGATATGTGGATTATATATGAGAGTTTCAACTGAAGACCAAGCACGTGAAGGATTTAGTTTATCAGAACAAAAAGAAAGATTAGAAGAATTTTGTAAGTTCAAAAAATATGAGATTAAGGATTATTATGAAGACGCTGGCATAAGTGCTAAAACAGGCAATGAAAGACCTGAATTCATTAGATTAATGGAAGATATCAAAAGTGGTAAAATCAACACGATAGTAGCCTTAAAATTAGATAGAATATCAAGAAGTATCTTTGATTGGGAAAATATTATGAAAACACTAGAAAAATATAATGCTGATATTGTATGTGTTAATGATGATATAAACACTACTTCTGCTAATGGTAAAATGATATCTCGTATTATGATGAGTGTATCTCAAAATGAAATTGAAAGAACTTCAGAAAGAACTAAAGTTGGACTAGCAGGTGCTATTAAACAAGGACATATTCCACATCAAGCCCCACTAGGTTATAAACACGAAAATAAGAAATTAGTTATAGACCACACTACTAAAGATATTGTTATAAGAATATTTGAACTTTGTCATAGTGGTACATCATATCAAAAGATAAGCACACTATTTAATAAAGAGAAAGTTTTAGGTAAAGAAAATTGGAGAGATTCAACAATATTTAATATCTTACAAAATGAAGTTTATAAAGGAGATTTTGTTCATGGTAAAAGAACCGAACATCCTACTTACTATGCAAATGTAGTTGAACCTATTATATCTCGTGAATTATGGGATGAATGCCAAGTCCAAAAGAAAAAGAATGCCAAAAGTTATCAAAGAACTTTAACTTACCTTTACTTACAAAAACTAATATGTCCTAAATGTGGAAGAATTCTAGGTGGTAAAGCTACTAAAAAGAAAAATAATGTTTACTACTACTATTATTGTAATGATTGTAAGGTTAATATTAAAGAAAATGTTATTGATAATTATGTTAGTCAGTTTATGAAAGATTTAGTTGAATATGATTCAGTTGTTAATCAGTTCTTCTTACCTATGATTAAACAAAAGATAGAAAATCCCAAAGATAGTATTGTTAAAGAAATAAGTGTTCAAAAAGAAAAACTAGATAGAATTAAACGTGCTTATATTAATGGAACATTTAGTTTAGAAGAATATGATACTGAGAAAAACTTTGTTAATAAAAAGATTACTGAATTAGAAAGCAAACTTGATGAGACTGAAATATGTGATGAATTAAAATTTACTCCTGAAGATATATTAGTAAAACGTGATATAGATTTCATTAATAATATCTTATATCCAGATAAATATAAGAAGTTTAATCTTACCCCTGATGATTATGAACGTGAAGATAAGGCAAAACTATTTATGAATTATATTGATAATATTACTTTAAAACAAGATAAAAATAATTATATTGTTGATAAGATAAACTTTAGAGAAAGTATTACTAAACCATTTAATGAACTCTTTGATAAAGGTTTTATAGATACCAAATATGAAGCAAAATATGGTGATGTTAAAGGAACTATTAGATATAGTGAATACTTACCAGATGATAAAATATGTGAGGTAATAATGAGATTAAGACAATTCTATAATGTTCAGTATTATGAAGCAGAATATTATAACAATAATAAAAAATTCTATTTTGATTTTAAAGATAATAGTACAATAGTTAGAATATTTCCATTAGAAGACTATAAAAATATAGATCCTAACGTAGAAATGGATGTATATAACTTAGGTATTTTATATATTGATGAAAACACTACTGCTAGATTAGAGGATACTGATGGTGTATTTAAAGCAATACCTGATGTTTATACTTCTGTTACTTATTCAAAAGAACCAATAACAATTAAAACTAAACCTATGCGTTATTGTGATGAGGAGGAATTAGAAAATGAAAAAAAATAATGAAGAATTAGTAATTCGTGTATTTGATGAGAATGGTCCTAATGTTCAAGATGCAATACTTGAAGCATTTAAAAAGTATTTGGATATAGAACTAAAGAAACCAATTACTTATACACATGTTGGTGATTATAAATTGCCAAACTTAACTATAAAAGAAACTAGTGATAAGCCTTTAAATAAATATGGCTTATTAAAACTAGACTATCTAAAAAGAAATAAGAAAGCATTATATCAACAACTTCTGATGACAAATGAACTTAATAATTTTCTTTTTTCAGTCGGTAATGAAGCACAAGAAATGGTAGATAGACTTATGAAAGATTATATTAAGAATGATTCTAGACTATCTGAAAAAGAAAAACAAATAGACCAACTCTCTTGGGTAGGTCTTATGAATGACTATAAGTCTTGTGCTGAAGAAATAGTTTTACAGGAACTGATTTATAATTAGTTCTTGTAAAATAAATAAATTAACGTGGCACGTTTTGTTTCTAAGAAATGAAAGTGGCGATAGTTAATTTTGGGTTCTAGGGAAATCCCTAGCCCACAGGTAATTTTGATAGCATGTCAAAATACCTAGGGGGTTAAATATTTTGTCATAACAAAAATACAGCAAAAAAAGGAGTGTGATTTTTATAAGTGAACTAGCATATTCACTACACTTAGGTAGTGATAAAAATAGAAAAAATGTTTCTAGAGAAAAAGCAAAAACAAATAACAGTGGAACTACTTCACTTCCAAATAGTGCTATACAAAATGCATCTCATTTAACTAGAGTTGATAAACACAATTATAGGAAATATGATAACAAGACAGAAGATATTGTTATTGTCAGAGGCACTACTTCTCTAGTAGATGATGTAAAGAATTTATATAAGCAAGAATTTCAAAAATCAGTTGATGAATATAATAACAAACAAGTTAGAGAAGATAGAAAAATTAAAGACTATTTTACGAATGTTAGTAATAATACTAAAAATGATTTAGCTTGTGAGATTATTATTGAACTTGGAAATAAAAAATATTGGGATACTAAAGATAAAGTGTTTAAAAGAAAAATGACTAATGTTTTTATAAAGCAAGTTAATGATTTAGAATTACTAGTCCCTAACTTTAAAATAGCAAGTGCAATTATCCATTATGATGAAACAAGTCCACATATGCACATAGTTGGAGTGCCTATTAAAACGAAGAATAAATATGGTCCATCTATTCAAGTTGGAAAGTCAGATGTCTTTACTAAAGCATCTCTTTGTAAATTGCAAGATAAAATGAGGACATTATGTATTGATTCATTTAATAAGGAATATGGATTATATAATATACTTGCTGAAAAAAGAAAAGGTAGAAATAGAGATTTTTTAGTATCACAAATGGATAACTACCAAGAAATGAAAGAAGAACTAAAAAAACATCAAGATAATCTTAATAAAGCAAATGAAAAATCTATTAACCTTGATAATAACTCTAATGAAGTTAAAGATATAGTTGAGAATCTTAAAAACTTATTTGGTAGCAAGGATAAATATACCTTAAAACAAGAAGAAAAAGATAAAATCTTAGATTATATAGAGCAAGTAAATGACACTAATAATGATTATAAGAAAATGACTAAATTATCTAATACCCTTAATAATGTTGATGAAGAGTTAAAAACAGCAAAATCTATTAAGGATGAAAATGATGCTTTAATCATTAGAAATGCATCCTTAGAAAAACAGATCGTTGCTAAAGATGAAGAAATTGATGACTTAAAAACGGAAAATAACACTTTAAGCAACGAACTCAAAAAAATGAAAAATATGTTTTTAAAAATTATTAACTTTATTAAAAATAGATTATCAAGACCTAGAGATAAAGAAAGATATAAAGAATTTACTATTGAACTATATACTCACAATGCAATAGACCAAGAAACATTTGATGATATTAGAAATAACTATTCTAAAGATAAAAGAAAAGATGATTTTGAGCGTTAATGCTTAGAATCATCTTTTTTTACTTTTTTCAATACTGGTCCTTCTTCAACTAAATTATTAACTCTAAATTGCTCTGCTAATTTTTTTACAAATTCAGCATCTTCTCTACTAGTAGTTGAATTTTTAAATTCTTCTGCTTTTTCAGGCGCTACTACAAAAGGTCTTCTACAAGGAACTGCTAATACATCAAATCTTTGAGGTCCTTTTAATATTTTTAATCTTAATTTTAATGCATTTAGTAATCTTTCTTCTAATCCATCTTGTAATGAAAGTAAAATTCTATCAATTTCTGAATCCATATTATTACTATACCAACAATGCATTTCTTTTACATATTCATCAAAATATCCTTTAACTTTATCAATTTGGTATTCTACTCCAATTTCAGATGCAAAATTTCTTTGAGAATCTGTTAATTCTATAAGAACTGAACCATTATCAATATTACCATCAAATGAATATATTTCGTGTTTACCCATATAAATTCCATCTTCATTTATTCCACAATAGTTTGATGCTTTTTTATAATTACAGAAGTTAGCAAAAACAATTCCTTTTTCTCCTAATAATTTTCCTGTAATAATATTGTTATTATCAACAATTCCTTCAAAAGTTCCATCTTCATTTACTAAAATTGTTCCATTAAGTATTTTTGTTCCATTATTAAAATCAGATATAATAGAAATTTCCATAATTTTATGTTCTTTTAAATCTTCATAAACATCTTCAAGTGGTTCACCATAAAGAATTCTTCTATTTAATTCTTTGATTTTAGATACATATTTCTTATCAAATTTAGACATACGATTTCTATTCATAAAGTTATAAAAAGCCGGACCTCTTTTTGCATAATATAGAATAATATTCATCATTCCTGAATAAGTCATTGCGCTGTGTCCTTGTTTTTCAATTACTTTCTTAATATCTTCAAATGGAATACCGTCTTCAATCATTTTCATAATTTCTAAAGCATCTCTTACTTCAAGACCATAATAATCGTTATTTGCAGAAGAAATACAAGTTTTTTCCCAATTTTCAAATTTAGCAGGATGAGTATATTTTTTCCCTTCTTCTATCCATAACGGTAAGTTTTCTTCAGCTTCTTTTTTCCATTTTTCTGTTTTAGTTTTATAATCTTCTGACCATTTCTTTTCTTTTTTTAGCCAAGTTTTTCTTGTACAACCTAAGCATTCTTTATATGCACTATCCATAGTAACATCTATAGAATATAATTTAGTACCATTAAAATTAACAAAGCAATTTATTTTTCCTTGTCTTCTTAAATTTTCAAGTTGTAAAACTAATTTATCAAGTGAATCTCCAGCATAAGCAGGTATTTCTCTTGAGTTTTTTTTAATTTTTAAAATTTCTTCTTCAGTATATTTTGCTTTAATTTCTTCTAAATTCATTTTATAATAACCTCCTAATTAATTTAATTTCAAAGTTTTTGCTGTTCCTTCTAATTTTTCTTGTTTTTTACTATCAAGTAATGATAAACAATTATCAATTCTTTCTACTAACCCATATAAAGGAAGTTCACCTTTTATACATTTTACCATTTCTATTATTCTAAGTTCTGCTTGTTTTACTGCTTCCATATTAAAATCGGAATTATCAAAACTTATAACTTTTTCAGTTAAGTTTTTAGCAATTGCATTTTGTGTAGAATTAGCAAAATTAGAAACAATAATATCTCCATTATTTTGACTATTAGGTGAAGGTAATAATAATGTATTAGCAGTTCCTAATAGCATAGGATTAGTTGTTAAATCAACCTTAATTCCTTTTCTTGAATAGAAATTAGCACGAACTCCTTTTTTTCTACTAACATCAAATCTATATGTTCCGTTAACCTTACCATTACCTTTATGGGTATTAATAGCAACTGCTCCCATTTCTAAACTATCATCAGCATTTAATACTGCTTCAAAAACTACTGAAGCATTATTATCTTTATTTCTTTTATCATATTTTTTTGCAATTCTTACTATTTTTACTCCCGTATTCAAATCTTGAATTATTTCTATGTCATTGAATTTTTCAGTTAAAATATTTCCATCTAAAGAAAGAGTTAAATAATCATACTTATATTTATTTCTCCAATCTTGTATTAATTCATCTATTGTAATTTTTATAGTAAAATCATTTGATAAAACATTAAATGATGTTTCATATGATATTTGTTTAGGATGTTGAATAGTTTGTTGTCTTTTTACATCTTTTTTAAAACTAATATCCCCATTATTATTAAAAGAGAAATGTCTACTAGATTTATGAGAATTCATTCCATACCAATCAATTCTTCCAAATTCACATTCAAAATTTACATTTCTTTCTCCAGTTAATGTATTATCTCCTACTAGAGTTTCTTTAATAAGTGGTATCCCAATACTTTCTCCTGAATAATAAGCATTTGATAATTTATATCTAGGTTCATATTTTCTTTCCATATTTCTTACATCTGCTTCACCAAGTTCATGATGAAAAGGCAAACAATGAGCATCTAGTAATTGTTCATACCAGGAAGAATTCCATTGCATAACAAATTCTTCTGCTTTTTTCATTTCTTCTAATACTTTTTCAACTGCAATCATTTGTATTTCTTCATTTATTTGTTCCATAAAGTCCCCCTAAAATTATTGTATATTATATAATATATTCTAAGAAAAAACAATTTAATGAGATAAATTTTCTGAAATTAAAACTAATTTATCTACTATTTCATTAAATGTAATTATTTCTATATCTTTTAATCCATTTCTAAATAATTCAAAACTTTCTAATTCGGGTTCATTTAATTCTTCACTATTACCAATAATTAAATATGTTTTTGGATCATAAGCATCGAATTTTATTCCCTGTCTTTCACTATTTGCTTTTTTTATATAGTATTCTTTTAGTAAAACATCTTTTTGTTTTCTCAACTGAACAATAGCACTTGATAGTTCTTCGCTTGGTGAAAAAACTTCATTTCTATATTTGCCATCAATTAATTTTGTTGTAGGTTTTTTAATTTCTATTATACTAACATTTCTTGTACCGCATTTAAAGAAAAAGTCAGATACAGTTCCACCAATATTATTAATTGCTTTTCCACCCATATATGGTTTTTTACATATAATTTGTCCTACTGAAGGTATTATGCTAAACAGAATATTAGGATTTTCAGTAAATAATTTTTGCCAATATTCTTCATTATCAACACCAAAATTATTCCTTAAATAATCTGGATTTACAAATTTTAATTTTAAACTATTATATAATTTTAATGATTTATCATTATCTAAATTCTCTGAGATATCATAAATTATATTTGGATTATCATTTATGCTTTCTAATATTTTATTGTAATCTAATTTCGAATTTAATAATTTTCCTAAATTGGCTATCGCATCTGGATTATCTTTAGCAAATTCATTAAATTGTTCTATTTCACTTTGTTCTAAATTATCATCTAAAACAAGCAAATGTTTTTGTTTTATTCTTTTTAATGATTTATCATTATCATATATTTCTTTTAACCTATCTGCATATCTAATTAAATTTAACATTTCTCCAAGTTCTAGATTAAACTTAGTCCATTCTCCAGCTTTAACATCTTTAACTGAAATTTCGTTCATATCTTCCCAATTTAGATTCTTTGTCTTTTTTTGGCATACTAAACATCCACCAATACATTCATCACTATTTTTACTATTATCTACTAATTTTGGAAAATAAACTATTCTGAATTGATTATTTTGTCTTATTATCATACCTGTTGCATCTGCAGTTTTATTTGATGTTGTATCAACTTTTATTTTTACTAAATTCATTACCTCCACCACCTATATATAATTTTACCATGAAAATTAGAGTTTTTTTGATACAAATTAGTATTTTTATGATAAAATATTAATAGAGATTGATATTATATATATCAAATCGTTAAGAAGTTAAAAGTTGTAGATATCTTCGACAACCGCTCCATA
>JAZTXB010000050.1:0-19989 GCA_045636225.1 Bacilli bacterium | reverse complement strand
AATTGATAAAAGCAATTGATGACTATATTTATTATTATAATTATGATAGAATTAAAGTAAAATTAAAAGGACTGTCGCCTGTAAATTACAGGTTACAATCCCTTTACTAATAAACTGTCCAATTTTTGGGGTTCAGTTCATTTGAACTTGCTTTTTTTGTTAAAGGGCATTTTATCATACTTACTGAAAATTTTTGGTCTTGTTTTTGGTCTTATTTTTAAAAATGGCTACTTCATTTTGGAGTAGTTTTATAGTATAATAAAATTAGAAGAGTAGTGATTATATGAAAAAAATTATAAAGATTATAGGAAAGACTATTGGTATAATTATTTTAATTTATGCATTATTTATTGCAGAAGAATCTATTAGATTAGCAGTAGAAAAAATAGGTCAGCCATTAATAATATTTGAAGAAAAATATATAAACAATGGAGAAGATTGCATATATAAGAGTTTAGGTTTTACTTATACAACTTCATTTACATGTCGTAGTAGTGATTTATGTTTCTTATATAGTCAAGAATTTAAATTGTTTGATAAAATATTAATGTGGGCATGGGCTAAATAAAGTAGGTAGGAGATAGAATATGAAGAAAATATTATACTTTTTCCCAGTTGCATTGGGGGGCATTATATATATCTTTTTAGGAATTACATCTTCGTTTTATTCAATAAATCCTTTTGTATGGATAGCGTTAGGTTTGCTTTTTATTTCAGGACTACTTATGAATAAAAATAAGTGGTGGGGATGTATTTTTGGAATTCTAATAGGAATATTTCTAATATATATGGGAAGTAGAGATACAGGACAAATTATTAAAGAAACACCTTTTGGAATTATAATGTGTATTTATTATATTATATGTGCATTAATTTCTTACAAGAAAAAGTAATTTGTTTGGAAGGAGAAATATATGAAAAAAATATTAATTTTATTAATTTTAATTATTTGTATAACTGGATGCAATAAAGATAATAATATTTCAAATATAACTTTTACAAATATAGATGATTGCAATAGAAAACCAGAACTATTAATAACAAAAGATAATATAAATATTTATACATATTGCATCAATAATATAAAAGTAAATATTAATGATAAATCAATTGATTTAAAAAGTTATATAAAGAAAAATAAAAATGCAATAGAAAATATTATAGAATTTTTACCATTCAAAACAATTGAAAATGAATCGGTTACTAATTATGTTGGAGAAAAATTTGAAATAGATAAAAACGGAACTTTATCACTTTTGAAATGTCATACGTATGATGGTAATGAGGACGTTTATATTGGTAATGTAAAAATGGGATTTAAAAATAATTTTTGCAAAGATAATAATTATACATTTATAAGAACATATTATATAGAAGAAATTGAATATGTTGGCTATAACGACTACCAAATAAAATTAAAAGGAAATGATAATGTTTTAAATGAAGTTATTATTAATAGTCGTAAATTAGTATATTTAGAGGAAGGTAAAACTTATGAATTTGAATTTATGATTAATGAAGATGTAGATGAAATAAGTGATAATATTAAATCAATTTTTGAAAATAGCACCATAGTTGAATTTAGAGAAACGACAAAGGACATAAATGAACAAATTAATGAAAAAATAAATTAACTTTACATTTACAAAAAATTTTAGTTTACACAAAAAAATAGCTACTATAAAATTTGTAGTTATTTTTTTGTTTAATTTTTTTTGGACTTTTTTGGACTTATTTTGGACTTGTTTTTGGTCTTGTTTTCAAAAAGAACAAAAAAACAAACATATACTATTGATATATGGATGTATGTTTGATATAATGTTAATGGATACATTTGAAAAATATCAGATGCTTTCCCTTTCTTGAAAAAGAAAGGTGGTGGTTAATTATGACAAAAAGAGAATTATCTCAATTTATTATAATTCTACTGTTATTTTTTATAGTAATCACCTTACTATTTAAATAATAAAAACATCTGATTTCAACAACTGTTGATTTCAGATGTCATCCAATAAGGGAATGCATTTGATCCGCAAGATTCAAATGTATCCTTTTTTATTATATGCAAGTTTCCTTGACATATTTAATATATCATAAATATATTAAAAGTGCAAGTTTAAAAATTCTATTTATTTATTAAAGTCAATAATATTAGGATTGTGTGAACGTGTTTTTACCAATTGTTTTATACGATTTTGGGATGATGTAAAAAACACATCATTATTATGAGAATAATCATATAATGCATCAATAACTTTTATTTGGTTTCTTCCATCAAAAGAATACCAACATAAATCATCTAATAAAAGTGGAATGTTTTGAGTTTGACAATAATCAATTATTTTTGATAAATTTTCTAAATATTGAGAAGAACTAGAAAGTAATCTGTTTTCATCATCAAATTTTTGATTTAATAAAAATAAAGGTAAATCTTTTTTAGATGACATATTTTTTAAAAATCTAGTTTTACCACTACCATTTAATCCATATAATAGATTAAAATTACTAGTTTGTATCTTATTTTTATCATAATTATAAGTTAAATCTCTATTTGGAACTTTCAAATCTTGTTTACTACTTATAATTTTATTATATTCATCAACACTAATAAAATCTTTCAATGCAAAATGATAATCATATAATATATCTCGATAATTCATAATTTTATTATTATCATTTAAAAAGTATAATGATAAAGTAATAGGGTATTTTGTATCTTTAGGTAAAGAGAAAAATTCGTCTGCTAATAATTGTGTTTGAAAATTATCAAAATTTTTAAAGATTTCTTCACAATGTTTTAAATTACGTATATCTACTACAAAAATTTTTCTAAAGTCATTACCATTAATTTTTTTGATTATTTTATAACATGGGACTTCTAATATATAATCACTACCATCATCATTTGAAGTATAATGATAAATAAAATTTTTATTATTTGTCATACAAAAACCTCCTGTGTAAAATATTATAACATATAATTTAAGAATATGAATCAAAAAAGTTTATAATGTTATAAACAAAAAACATTATTTTAATAATAATTTTTTATTTAAACTTATTGGTAGCGATGCATTAAGTCTACATCAATTTTTGTAAAAACATTATTTTTATTGATAAAGTAGAGTGCTAGAATTATTTGGTCTTATTTTGGACTTGTTTTTGGACTTATTTTCATCAAAGATTCCCCAAAATGAGTAAAAAATGGGTCTAAAATAATAAAATAAAAAAGGGATGAAATCCCTTGTAAAATAAAGAAAAAGTCTTGGACTCAAGACTTTTTAAAAACCTATGGTACGATGATATAGTATATCCGAAACCTAAGTAATCAGTTAATAAATAACTAATTTCTATAAATATTATATCATCAATTTTAATTTTTTTCGACATTTTTCTTATAAATTCTTAAAAAAAAGGCTATTTCATGATATAATTTACTTAGTTAAAATCTTGGTGGAGATAGCGAGGTGGATATATGAAAAATGATAATGCATTAATAAGTACTGCTGTATTAACAGCAATTTGGGATGATTCACATAAGGATAATATTGAATTAGTTATTCCATTCGTTAGTAATATTATTTTTAATAAATTTAAGGTAAATGATTTAATAGACGAAGAATATATAATCAAACAAATGAAAGAAAAGTTTTGCTTTAATAAATTCCCTCACGCAGTATTAAAGATTGTTTTAAATCGAATGAAACGTAGAAATCTTTTAAAATTAGAAAACAAAAAATTTATTTTAACAAAAGATTTAAAGGAAGATGCTAAAGAATTTGAAGATAGATTAAATATAGCAAAACTAGAAACATCTAAAGTTATTAGTGCAATTACAAAATATTTGAAAAAAGAATTAAATGAAGATATAACAGAAATTGATGCAGAGGTATATTTTGGAAATTTTATTTCTAGTTATGGATATAATGCTTATGAAAATATAAATATTGTTAAAAAAATTGAAAGGAAAACTGATGTTACTAACTATTTGATTGGTGAATTTATATGCAGGGAAAATGAAAAAAATTCTGATATATTTAAATTAATATTAAGAATTATTGAAGGTTATATGATAGCTAATGCTATTTATCTACAAATAGAAAATGATAATAAGGCTAGTTTAAAAAAACTAAATTGTTATTTAGATGCGGCATTCATTTTAAGAGTTCTAGGATATAAAAGTGATGAAGAAAATGAGAGTGCTAAAGAATTGTATGATTTATTGGTTAAATATGGTGCAACTATAAATTGTTTTAATCATACTTTTATAGAAGTAAGAAATATATTATACTATTACAAAATAAATATAAATAAAAACAAAGAAATGACTTTAGAATATTTTGATAAAGAAAAATATTCAGAAGGACAAGTTGATTTAATTATTTCGTCTTTAGAAGATATTTTTAAAGATAAACATATAAATATAGTTGATACTCCAGATTTTACAAGGGATAGATATAAAGATGTAATTGATGTTAAAACATTAGAAGAAAAACTTACAGCTCATAAAGAAAAAAATAATCAGTATATAAATCCTAACTCTATCACAAACGATGTTAATTCTGTTTGTGCTATAAATATGTTAAGAAGAGGTAAAAAAATAACAAAGATAGAAAACTGTACCCATATTTTTGTTACAACATATCAATACTTAAAATCTGCATCAAGGGAAATTATGCCTGAATTGTTTGAAACAGATATAGGATTAGTTATAGACGATTTAGATTTAACAACAATTTTATGGTTTAAGGATTTTGAAAATAATGCAGATTTACCTAAATTAAGACTTGTTGAAAATGCTTTGGCTGCAACTAATGCTACAGATGAGATAATGTGTAAAGCGACAAAAATATTTGAATCAATAAAAAAAGACGGTTCCATAAGAAATTTGGAGAATGTTAGTAATTGTTTAACAAAAAATTACTTAAAATCTAGTGGATTTGTAGATTCAATAAAAAATGATTCAGAACTTGTTACAAAAGAAACTTTATTAGATTTTTTAACCAAGAGAGATAAAGAAATTGAATCAATAAAAAAAGAATTAGAAGATACAAAAGAAAGAAATTTAAAAAAAGAATTGTCTATTCAAAAGAAATTTATTGAGGAAGCCGAACAAAAAGCAGAAAGTGATTTTAATAAGAATATAAAGATTTTAAAAACAATATATTATATATTATTTTTTCTAATCTTAATCCTAGGAATATATGCAATAGTATATTCTATAATAACTACTGATAATTTTATTATTGCTGGTGTATTATTATTAATTAATCTAATTAGTTTAATTGATATGTTATCGCCTAGATCAAAATTTATTTTAAAAAAAATAGATACCTATTGTAAAAACAAAAAAAGAGATTACATCACAAAAGCAACAAAAAAGATTATGGAAAAATACGAATAAAATTACAAAACTTGTAATTTGAACTTATTTATGATACTATATATAGCAATCAAGGAGGAATGTTGATGAAACCAATAAGTATTAGAAAAACATTAAATTTTACTAAAGGTAGTATAGAAGTTAGATTTAATGGTATTCCAAGTGATAATGCTGATTTAGATAAGATTGATGCATTATTAGAAGATTTTATAAATAATCATAGACATAATTATATGATAGAAAATGTTAGAATTGTAAGAACAATATTGAAAGATTGTGAAGAAAAGTTATTAGTTATTTTTTATCAAGATGAAAAAGGTTCAGAACTTGTTAAATATGATAATTCTAATTTGTTCCTATACGAAAGAAGTAAAAGAGAAGAAAATAGTGAATATTATGATAGATATAAAATTAAATATGAGCCAACTAATGGTATAAAATTAGATTATAATAATCACGAAACAGATGTAGCAGATTATCCTGGCATTGAATTAGTCTCTAAAGAAATAACTGAAATCATGAAGCAAATTTATTATTTAAAAAATACTAAAGCTATTGTTTTAGATACAGATGATAAAGCATTAATAGAAATATATAAATTATTCTATAATGAAAACCCTAATTTCACTAGTAAAGATATTAATATAAAAGTTCAAACAATGTTATCTATTTTAGCAGAGTTTGGAATTTCTCTTGGTGATGATTATGGATTTAGTTTATTTGGAAAAGAACAAATGCCGCTATCAACAAATTTACAACAAAGGGTTAATAAATTATATCCTTTAGGTGAAGTAAGTAGTCTTGAAGATAGTGTAAAATTAGCTGATGAACCTAAAAAAATAATTAAAATTGTTGGGGACACTATTAGAGAAACAATTTCTAATGAAGAAAATATAAATGAAGCATTAATAACAATTAGTAAAGTTATTCATGCAGGAAGATATTGTCTTTCTTCTAATAGCGATGTTAAAAAACTATCTGAATTTACTGAACGCACAACTAATGAAGTCGAATCAAGTATAAAATTAGTAAAACGTATTGAAACTAGAATTGATAAACAAGTAAAATAAATTTAAAAAGATGATTAAAAGTATTAACGCTCATAATCATCTTTTTCTTTGCTTAATTTTAAATCTTTAATGTCATCATCATCTAAAACATTATCTTCATACATATCATTAACAACATCAATATATTTATCATCTTTATCATACCAATTATGAAGTTTGCTATATAAGAACGATATTAATTTATCAAATTTATCTTTCCAATAATCAATCGTATTTTTTAAACTGCTTATTTTTGATTTTAAGAAAGAAATTTCATTATCTTTTTCTTTGATATTATTGTTTAAAGTTTTAACTCTTAAAGTAAGTGCTTTGTTGTTTTCGGTAAGAGTTTTAATAGTTTTATCTTTTTCTTTAATTTGTTCATCAACATTGGTTAAGGTATTAGATAAGTTTTGAATTTTATCATATTCTTTATTGGTATTATCAACTTGATTGATAAAGTCGATAATCGTATCTTTATCTGATTTAGATAAAATGTAATTTTCTTTATTTAATTTAGATGTTTTAAGTTTATCAATTTTATCTTTTATATCTTTAGAATTTTGTTTTAGTTCTAGAGATTTTTTGTTTGCTTTTTCTAAATTTTTATTGTTCTTTTCAAGTTGTTTTTTTAGCGCAATATAGTTATTCATATCAGAAACATGAATATCCATATTTCTTCCTTTTTGTTTTTTCTTTAAAGTTGAATCTAAATTATATTCTTGATTAAACTCTTCAATACATAAAGTTCTCATTTTATTTTGTAATGTAATTAAAGATTCTTTGGTAAATACATCTGATTTACCAACTTGTTTTTCCATACCATTTTTATTTTTATATTTAATTGGAACACCGACAATATGCATATGTGGACTTGTTTCATCATAATGTATTATAGCACTAACTACTTTAAAATTAGGAACTAATAATTCTAAATCATTAACTTGTTTTCTATAAACTTCTGACATTCTACTTTTAAACTCAGTATCTTTAGTATCCCAATATTCTTTATCTCCAAGCTCAATAATAATTTCACATGCTAGATCTTTTTTCTCGTTATTAGAAACATTATCAAAATAATTATCTATCATACGACTAGGTCTAGATTGTTTAGAATTATATTCAAGTCTAGCATCTTCAAATTCATCTAAATAAAGTTGTTTAACATCTTCCAGTGGCGAAGAAGTACCTCTAATTATTTCAATTAGTTCTTGTTCATTATCGTATTTTCTATAATTATGTTTATCTACTTTTGATAGTTGTCTTACATTTTGAATTGCATTATTCGGTAAAGAAGTTGTTTTACTTAAATTATTTTTTCCATTTTGCTTAGATATATTTTTTCTATTTTTATCACTACCTAAATGTAGGGAATAAGCAAGTTCCGTCATAGATTTCCTCCTTTCAGAATGCACCAAATTGGTGCTTATTTTGTACATCCAAAATTTCTAACCCCCTAGGAATTTTGTACACTGTGCATACAAAATGTCCAGTGGGCTAAGGTTTAACACCTTAGAATCCGTTTTGCTTTATTTCGTAATAACTAAAACTAGCGTAATAGTTAAAACTTCATAAAGTATATATTTTTAAATTGCTATCGCCACTTTCATTGCTTACGCAACAAAACGTGCCACGCATTTTAAAAATTTTCTTCGGTTACATTATCGGGTATTGTTTCAAATACATCTCTAATGTTAACCTTAATATCATTAGGCCAATTCTTCGTAGCAAGCATTCCTATTGATACCCAATCCTTATCTCCATTACTATCTTTTTGTAATGGGAATATCCTTATAGGTATTTCATTTGTCATTAAAGGACCAATATCTAATTTTTCTGTTTCTTTGTAGAAAGTTCCTTTATAAAGTCTAACTTCATAATATTCATTTAATCTATATAAGTGTTGCATTACTTCTTTGATAGGTAAGTATTCACTATATCTAACATTTCTAGTTATTTTTTCACCATTTATTTCATAAGTAAGTGGTCTTTTACTATCAATATAACCTTTCTTGTATAATTCTTCAAAATCATTATAGAAAGTACTTCTAAAGTTAATTTGTTTAACTTGATATTTATTATTTTTATATTCTAATTCAATATCATTAATATATCTCATAACAATATCAGCTTTAGTATCTCTATCTAGGAAGTTCCAATTATCATTAAAAGCATAATATGATAAAGGTAATTTAATTTTATTGATAAAGTCCATGTCTCTTTTTAATAAAATATCATCTATAGTAAAGTTTAATTGTTCAGCTTGTGAGTTTTCTAATAGTTTAGAATTTATTAGTTCAATTTGACTTTCTATTATTTTAGATTCGTTTTTATATTCTTCTTCAGTAAATAGTGCATCAATATATGCTTTTCTAATTCTTTCTTTTTTGTTGTTTAATGATTTTAATTCTTTTTCTAATTGTTCTTTAGGATTATCAATTTTAGATTTTAATACTGGTAAAAAGAATTCATTAACAACATTATCGTATTCCAATATATCTGATAAAAGTTTTTTAACTGAATTTTCAATTGTTTCTTCTTTTATGTTATTTTTACAATCTTCGCATCTATAATAGAAATACCATTTATCTGCTTTAATTTTATGAGTAGCACCACCTGCAAGTATTCTTCCACATTTAGGACATCTTAATTTTTGTAAGAAGATATAAGTTTGTGTTCTCATATAGTTCTTTTGATTTTTCTTCTTTTGTGCTTGGCAATTTTCCCATAATTCTTTTGATACGATAGGTTCAACTACATTTTCGTAATATACTGGTTTATTTAATGTTTTGCCAGATACATAATCTCCTTTATAGATTTCATTCGATAGAATTTTTAAAATTCTTACATCTCTCCAATCAGTTTTATCTAACACTTTTTCTTTATTAAAAATATTTGCAATAGTGCTATAGGAATTACCTTCAAAATATAAATTAAATATTCTTATAACAATATCTTTAGTCAATGGATCAGGTACTAGTTTTTTATCAACTCTTTTATAACCAATAGGACATACTGCTGGAATATGTCCTTTTTTAATTGCACCTGCCATACCAACTTTAGTTCTTTCACTTGTTCTTTCAATTTCATTTTGAGATACACTCATCATGATTCTTGTAACCATTTTACCATTTGCATTAGTAGTGTTTATATCATCATTAGCACAAACTAAATCAAATCCATACTTTTCAGAAGTTTTAAGTAAGTTTTCCCAATCGTAAATACTTCTTGATAGTCTATCTAATTTTAGAGCAATAATTGTATTTATTTTCTTGTTTTTAGCATCTTCAATTAATCTATCAAATTCAGGCCTATAATTACCAGTTTTAGCACTTATTCCAGCATCAGTATAGTAATCATATATCTTATATCCTTTGAACTTACAAAGTGCTTCTAATCGTTCTTTTTGCTCTGGTAAACTAAATCCTTCTTTGGCTTGGTCTTCGGTTGATACTCTCAAATATAAACCACATATTCTTTCTTCATCTTTCATAAATCTTCAACTCCTTTTCAATTGTTTGGCACTTTAACCCTAAAAATTAGGGGGTTAATTTCAAAAAAAGAGGAGACAATAGTATTTAATAAAGTCTAAATACTACTGACTCCTCAAAAAATTCATTATATAAATTTGTTTTCTTATGTATATATTTTATCATAAATGTTCCTCCATTTCTAGAGATGATACATCCTTTATTGGTTTTATATAATATCACTTTTTTAAGATTTGTCAATTCCCTCATTAGGGAATAGTATTTAGATAGTTTTTAAATAATCTTCTAATTCAGATAATTTAATTTTATTAGATAGATTTTCTATGAATATTTCGTTAGAAAAATTAAATATTAGAAATGTTTTATCTTTAATGATAATTCTATTAGGTTCAATATAAGTTAAGTTAGTTTTATCTATCTTTCTAATATTACCATTTATAATAGTGGGTGTTGTTTTAGAAAACTCACATATTAGTTCTAACTTTCTTTTTAACGATTCTTCAATAGGTAATTCTTCTTTAATAATATTTACCATAATACCATCCTTTCTTTCTAGGATAGTTTCTTAAACACAAAAAAACTAATCCATTTCTGAATTAGTTATTTATTAAAGCTCGAAAAGTTCGAGCAGATTTCCTTATGGTAGCGACGGGGAGATTCGAACTCTCGACACCACGGGTATGAACCGTGTGCTCTAGCCAACTGAGCTACATCGCCATGACAAAACTAATTATATCAAACTTATTTTGTTTTTGCAACCTTTTTTTTACAAATAATTAATTTTGTTTATAAATTAATTTTTGTGATATAATATGTTTGAAAAATTAAAAGAAATGTTTGGTGGTAAATATGCTAAAAATAAAAAATGATTTTAATATAAAAAATACAGTTACTTGTGGTCAAATATTTAGATATGAAGAATTAGAAAATGGTTATATTGTTATATTAACAGATAGAGTAATAAAGTTAACATATGATGGTGATTTTATAATAGTTGAATCTAATAAAGAGGAGAACTTAAAAGAAATTATTTATGATTATTTTGATTTAAATAGGGATTATTTAAAAATAGAAGAAGAGATATTAAAAAAGGATGATAAATTAAAAGATGCTTTAATGTTTAGTAGAGGTTTAAAGATGATACATCAAGAACCCTTTGAAACAATTATATCTTATATAATATCTCAAAATAATAGAGTACCTTCTATAGCTAAATCTCTCAATATGATTGCTGAAAAATATGGAGAAAAAATTGAATTTGATAATAAAGAATACTATTTGTTTCCTAATTTTGATAAATTAAAAGATGTAAGTATAGAGGATTATAGAACTTGTAAAGTAGGTTTTAGAGATAAATACTTATATGATATAGTTCAAAATATAAATAATGGCAATTTAGATTTAAACAATATTTATAATATGAATAGTGAGGAATCTCTTAATTATTTAATGGGGTTTAAAGGTATAGGTAATAAAGTAGCTTCATGTATTCTATTATTTGCTTATCAAAAGTTTGATGTTTATCCAATTGATACTTGGGTTAAAAAATTTATGTTTGAGGATTATAATATAGAAGGCGAAAAAAATATAAAAGAGTTTACTTTTAATACTTATAAAGATTATAGTGGTCTTGCTATTCAATATATGTTTAATTATAAGAGAAATAAAAATTAAACATTTACAAATAATAAAAAGTTTGTTATAATAATCGTGTAATAAATGAAAGACGCAGAAGAAGAAGAGTAAAATAAGTAATTTTTAAAGAGAGTTAACGGGTGGTGTAAGTTAATAAATAGCTTATTTGAAGAAACTTTGGAGTTTTATACGGTGACAACGTTATAGTCTATAGAGGTATAGAAACATACAAATTAAGGTGGTACCACGATAGATTCGTCCTTATATTAGGATGGGTCTATTTTTTATTTTAAGGAGGAGAGTTTATGACAAATAAAGATTTAGCTAATGTAATATTTCCTAATATTACAAAAACAATTGAAGATTATGAGAAAGAGTATCCAAAAAGAGATTTACCAAAGGGAGCTTGTGTAACTAGGTTTGCACCATCTCCAACAGGATTTATTCATCTTGGAGGTGTTTTTCAAGCACTTATAGATTATGTGGTTGCTAAACAATCTGGTGGAGTATTTTATTTAAGAAATGAAGATACAGATAAGGCAAGAGAATTAGAAGGTGCAGTAGACCTTATAATGTATACTTTGAATTATTATGGACTTACTCCAGATGAATATGAAATGCAAGATAAAATAGTTGGTAATTATGGACCATATATTCAAAGTGAAAGGAAAGAAATATATCATGCATTTATTAAATATTTAATAGAAATAGATAGAGCATATCCTTGTTTTTGCTCAACAGAAGAATTAGCAGAAATGAGAGAAAATCAAGAAACTATGAAAACTAGAACTGGTTACCATGGTAGATTTGCTAGATGTTCTAGATTAACACCAGAAGAAGCAATTGAAAAAATTAATAATGGTGAAAAATTTATAATTAGATTTAGAAGTAATGGTAATTTTGAAAATAAATTTGAATTTGATGATTTAAGACAAGGAAAACTTTTCTTAAATGAAAATGACATAGATGAAGTTATTATGAAAGCAGATTCTATGCTTCCAACTTATCATTTTGCTCATGTAGTAGATGATCATTTAATGAGAACAACACATGTAGTAAGAGGAGAAGAATGGCTTCCAAGTGCCCCTAAACATATTCAAATGTTTGCAGCATTTGGTTTTGAAGCTCCTAAATATATTCATACTCCACTTATTATGAAGAAAGACGGAGACTCGTTAAGAAAAATAAGTAAGAGAAAAGATCCAGAAGCAAGAATGACTTATTACGAAGAACTTGGATATCCAACCCTTGCAGTTATTGAATCTTTAATGACAATAATTAATTCTAATTATGAAGAGTGGCATACAGCAAATCCAGAAAAAATGTTTACTGATTTTGTATTTAGTGCTGATAAGATGTCCACAAGTGGTGCTTTATATGATTTAATGAAATTAGATGATATATCAAAAAATATAATTTCTAAAATGACGAAAGAAGAAGTATATGAAGAGTCTTTAAAATGGGCTAACAAACATAGCAAAAGTTTAAAAGAAATGATTGCTAAAGATATTGAATATTATAAAAATATTTTAAATATAGAAAGAGAACAAGAAAAACCTAGAAAGGATATTGCTAAATATTCTGACATTGAAAACTTAATTTGGTATATGTATGATGATATATTTGAAACTAGAGAAAAAGAATATGAATGGAAAAATATAACTGATAAAGAAGAAATTAAGTTAATATTAAATACATATTTAGATAAATATATTGAATTAAATGACAAAGATGTTTGGTTTAACAACATTAAACTTATGTGCGATGAATTGGGTTATGCATCAAACATGAAGGAGTATAAAAAGAATCCAGCATCATTTAAAGGAAATGTTGCTGATGTATCAACAGTACTTAGAGTTGCTTTAACTAGCAAAGCTATGACTCCTGATTTATTTGAAATAATGAGAATATTTAAATTTGAAAGAATTAAAGATAGATATTCAAAATTTAATTAAACTTTAGAATTTTCTAAAGTTTTTTATTTTATTATAAATTTTTATGGTATAATGAAATAGATGGTAGGAGTGTTGATATAATGAATAATAGGGAAAATAAAGTTTTAGAAAGTAATAATAAAAATGGTCAAATAAAATGCCCACATTGTGGTGCTACAGATATATTTTTTAATGAAAAAACGGGTGCTTTAAAATGTAATTATTGTAGAAATGAATTTGCTGGTAAAAAAGTTAGTCAGTCTAATGATATAGATAAATTAGAAGGACAAGTAATTAGTGAGGGCGCTCAAAATATAATTGCAGATACTAATGATGTTGTTACGTTTAAATGTCAAGGATGTGGTGCTGAAGTTGTAATTGATACAGCAGAAACGACTCAAGCAAGATGTCACTGGTGTAGGAGTTTTTTATCTATTAATGAGAAAATTCCTAATGGAAGTGTACCTGATGCGGTTTTACCATTCTTAGTAAAAAAAGAAGATGCAGAATCAACTATAAAAGAGTTTGTAAATAGCAGAAAATTTTTTGCCCATCCTAAATTTAAACAAGAATTTACTAGTAGTAATATTATGGGTGTATATTTTCCATATATGTTAGTAGATATAAACGCACATGCTAATTTTTCAGGTGAAGGAGAACATTTAATTAGAAGATATACAGTAGGTAGTGGAGATAATAAAAAAACATATTATGATGCAGATTTATATAGAGTTGAAAGAGATTTTGATATCACAATTGATGATTTGTCGGTTGAATCAAGCAGTGATAAATTAGATTTTTCTTCAGAAAATAAAACAAATAATATAATTAATTCTATAATGCCATTTGATACAGAAAATTGTGTTGCATGGAATGCTAATTACTTAAGGGGCTTTTCATCTGAAAAAAGAGATACAAATATTGAAGAGCTAAAAAATATAGTTAATATTCAATCAAGGGATATATCAAGAATAGCAATTAATGATACTTTAAAATTTTATGATAGAGGAGTTGAATGGACAAATCAACAATTGAATATTAAGGGTGAAAGATGGCAAGCTGCTTATTTACCTGTTTGGTTATATAGTTATCAAGAGGTAAAAAAAGAGAAAAAATTACTTCACTATGTTGCTGTTAATGCAAGGACTAAAGAAGTAATGGGAAGTATTCCTATAAATATACCAAAATTATTATTTGTTTCGTTTTTAGTTGAAATACTTAGTGGACTTTCCTTATTTGTAATTGATTTTGAAAATGATTGGATTGTGTTATCTGCTGGAATAATTTTTTACTTTATTATGTATGCAAGATATAGAAATTCTAATAAAAGACATATGCATGAAAAAGAAACTAGAAGAACTGTTTCTAATGTTAAATCAGTAGATAGACTTATAGAACGTAGAACTCGTTTGAGAAATTTTCGTATGAATGGGGCAAATAATACAAAAGTATATGGAGATAAAACTAAAAATAAATTTATAAAATAAATAATGTTAACACAAAAAATGTTAGTATTGTAAAAATAAAAAAACTATGCTAAAATGATAATGTTGTTAAAACAACATTATTGGCCCGTTGGTGAAGTGGTTTAACACATAACCCTCTCAAGGTTACATACATGGGTCCGAATCCCATACGGGTCACCAATTAGCTTATAAGTCCTTATTTTATAAGGGCTTTTGTGTATTTAAATACATTTTGGTCTTGTATTTTAAAAAAGATAAAAAAACATTCATATACTATTGATATATGGATATATGTTCGGTATAATTATATGCAGGAACATTTAATAGTTGGGTGATTGCCAAATTCCATAAAAGGAAGGAGGCGATAAAATGAGCAAGAAGGATTTTTTGATTCTATCTTTAATCATTCTTATCTTCCTATTAGTATTTTTACTATTTATAGTTTTAATATGAAAAGAAAATCACCTAACTCAAACGTATTGAATTAGGTGAAACCAAAATTATATGGCAACACTCAACATGACGTATTAAGTGTTCCTTTTATATTATATGAAGTTTCCTTCACTAAATACATTTTATCATAAATAAATTAATTGTGCAAGTTTGAAGTTTTAAAAATAATAAAATGTGTTATAATGTAAGTGTAATAGAAAGTAGTTAGGAGTAAAAACTATGGAAGAAAATAGAGTGTTTGGTTCACGTAGTGATTGTTCATATGTAAACCCACCGGAACCAAAAGATAAAGATATATATATAATGAAAAAAGTCATAAAAAGTATATACGGTGATGATTTTGATTTTAGTAAATTAAGTGAGGAAGAAATAAAATCATATTATAATAAAATACCTGTTAGTTTCAAAAAAGATTATAGTAATAACAATTATTATACTTCTTTTTATGCTGATGATAAATATAGTTCTACAATAGATTCAACAGAACAACTTGAGATGCTTCAAGTAGATGAGCAAATAGATGAAAAATCTGGTTATTATGACTGGGTGGATTTATATGCTGGTTCTGATTATGAAGAGTATAAAAATGATCCTGAGTATTATGAGTATGATAATTATCCTATATCTGAAGATGCTAATGATGAATCAGTATATAAAGATTATGATGATTACTCTTTTTATGAAGAATAATATGATGTTATTCTTTTTTTAAATTAATTGCTATAATTTGTTTTAAAA
Organism: Bacilli bacterium; assembly: GCA_045636225.1. Lineage (GTDB taxonomy): Bacteria > Bacillota_I > Bacilli_A > RF39 > UBA660 > UMGS1613. The sequence continues at coordinate 3,840 of JAZTXB010000050.1, read as the reverse complement.
CTATTGACATGCTAACAAAAAAAATATTAGAATAAATATCACGATGGTGATTTTATGTACAATATAGAAGATAAAAGAATAATGTTAGAAGATGATAGAATATTAAAAATATTGCCACTTTTAGGTTGGGGTTCGCAAGGTGATGTATATAAAATAAGGATAGGAAAAGATGTATTTGCGTTAAAGGTATTTAATGGACTAGAAAAAATAGATTTAGATGGCTATAAGCAAAAACTAAGTTTAGATATTGATTCTTATATTTCTCCAATAAAGCTACTATATATTAATAATAAATTTAAAGGATATTTAATGAAATTTTGTAAAGGACTTGATTTACATCGAAGAAAGCTTGACATTCCTATAACAGAGTTCGCAACAAGTACAGTAAAGTTAATGGAGGATACGAATAAATTAAGCATTGAGAAATATAATATATATGATGCGTTTATATCAAATGGTATGTATGATGAGGGATTTAGGATGATTGATATAGATAGATATCCATATGAACCTAATAAATCATTAGGTGAAATTGAAACGGTGAATAATAGAAGATTAAATTTATTTTTAAAAGATATTTTTGAAAAAAATACTGGATTATATTATATTGAGGATAAATATATAAGAAGTTTGATAGAAAAATGTGATAAAGGTGAAATTCTATTTGATGAAGTTTTCAATGTTATATGTTCTATGGCATATAATATAGCTGATACAGAACTTAATAATATAAGTGAAGTAGGAAAAGTTTTAAGAAAAAGTAAAAAAAGGTGATACATTTACCTTTTTTTGTGATATAATACTAATGGCTTTTTAAATTACACATCTATGGATTTATATGTCTAGTGCCAAATGGTGATGTATAAAGTTGATATAGATGGAGGACTTAACGAAAAGGAGGAATATATATGGCAGTTGTGTCTATGAATTATTTATTAGAAGCTGGTGTTCATTTTGGTCATCAAACTAAAAGATGGAATCCAAAAATGAAAGAATACATTTTTACTTCAAGAGATGATATTTATATTATCGATTTACAAAAAACTGCAAAGAAGATTGAAGAAGCTTATGCTGCTTTACTTGAAATTGCAAAAAATGGTGGAAAAACAATTTTTGTAGGAACTAGAAAACAAGCTCAAGAAGCTGTTAGAGAAGAAGCTACAAAGAGTGAATCTTACTACGTAACAGAAAGATGGTTAGGTGGTACACTTACAAACTTTAGAACAATTAGAAATAGAGTTAAGAGATTAGAAATAATCGAAAAAATGGAACAAGATGGTACTTTTGATTTACTTCCTAAAAAAGAAGTTATTGGTCTTAAAAAGGAATATGATAAGTTAAATAATTTGTTATGTGGAATTCGTTCTATGGATAAATTACCACAAGCAATGATTATTGTTGACCCATCTAAAGAAGAAATAGCTATTCGTGAAGCTAGAAAATTAAATATTCCAGTATTTGGTATAGTTGATACTAACTGTGATCCAGATATGGTTGATTATGTAATACCTGCAAATGATGATGCTATTCGTGCTGTAAAATTAATTATTGGTGTTATGAATAATGCTATAATTGAAGCTAATGGTGGTACTATTACTGATTATGTAAGTGGTAAAGATGAAAATGGTTCTGATATTATGAAAAGAGCTGTTGAATCAGTAAAAAGAAAAGAAGAAAGAAAAAGTTTTGATAAACCATTTGATAAAAAGAAAAAAACATTTGATAAAAAATCATCCAATAAGCCTGAAAGAGAAGTAAAAGTAGAAGAAGCTAAAAAAGAAGAAAAAGCTGAAGTTAAAGAAGAAAAGACTGTTACTGAAAAAGCCGAAGTTAAAGAAGATTTAACTGAAAAAACAGTTGCTGAATTAAGAGAACTTGCTAAAGCTAAAGATATTAAAGGTTATTCTACAATGAAAAAAGCTGAATTATTAGAAGCTTTAAAATAGACTAAAAAAGATGATTTCAAATCATCTTTTTTTACAGGGGGATTTATGCAAAAGAAAGAAAAAGTTGAGAAATACTTAAAGCTTAGTGGTTATAGTGATGAACAAATAGAAAAAAGTATTTCAAATGAACAATATTTAGATATGCTATATGGATTAGTTAAAACGTATGAAGACGGAATCTCAAAAATTGATTCTAATATTAATCCAGTTGATAATTATGCTAATTTAGATAATAAAAAAATAAGATAATAAGGAGGAAAAAAATATGATTACTGCTAGTTTAGTAAAAGAATTAAGAGAAAAAACTGGTGCTGGAATGCTTGATTGTAAAAAAGCATTAGAAGCAAATAATGGAGATATTGATGCTTCAATTGATTGGTTAAGAGAAAAAGGGATTTCTAAAGCTGCTAAAAAAGCTGATAGAATAGCTGCAGAAGGTGTTGCTGCAATTCTTACAAAAGACAATAAAGCTGTTGTAATAGAAGTAAATTCTGAAACAGACTTCGTTGCTAAGAATCAAGAATTTGTTGATATGATTAATACTATATTAGAAACTGTTATGGATAGTGATGTAACTACAGTAGAAGAAGCATTAAAATTATCTACAAATGAAGGAACTATTGAAGACTTAATAGTTGCTAAAACAGCTAAAATTGGAGAAAAATTAAGTTTCAGAAGAATGGAAGTTATTACTAAATCTGCTTCTGAAAGCTTTGGAGATTACATTCATATGGGTGGAAAAATTGCTGTTCTTACTGTAGTAGATAATGCAAATGCTACAGTAGCTAAAGATGTTGCTATGCATGCTGCTGCAATGAGACCTGCGTATGTTAAATCAACAGATGTTCCAACAGATGTTCTTGATAAAGAAAAAGAAATAATGAAAGAACAATTATTAAATGAAGGAAAACCTGCTGATAGAATAGAAGGTATTTTAGTTGGAAAAGTAAAAAAATATTATGAAGAAGTATGCTTAGAAAATCAAATATTTATTAAAGCAGAAAACAAAGAAACAGTTGCTGACTATGTAAAAGCTAATGGTGGTACTATTAGTACTATGATTCGTTTTGAAGTAGGAGAAGGAATGCAAAAAAGAGAAGACAATTTTGCTGAAGAAGTAGCTAAACAAATGCAAGGAAACTAATCCTTGCTTTTTTGTTGAATAACAAATTATGAAATACTTTTTAATAAATTCAATGATCTAAAAATCTTAATCCTTTTGGATTAAGATTTTATCTTTTATAGATACATGAATTGCTATCTTTTCTAGTTCTGGTATAAAATCTAGTTCGTTTTTATTTAAATAAAATTTATAAGTAATATTATTGTTATATTCTTTATTAATTATTTTTTTGTTATTTAATATATAATCAACTAATTTAACTTGATCATAGTTAAATTCTAATTCTATTAAATATCCTTCTTCAAGTTCAATTATATCAGTAAGTTTTAACGTATCATTAACACAACTAGAGTAGGCTCTAACAAGACCGCCAGCACCTAATTTAATACCACCAAAATATCTTATTACTACGGCAAGTACATTGGTTAAATTATTCTTTTTTAATATATTTAATATAGGCATACCAGCAGTACCACTAGGTTCTCCGTTATCGGAACACTTTTCAGTATTTTCTAAAATATAAGCAAAACAAATGTGAGTTGCATCCCTATATTCTTTGTTAAGTTTTTCTAATATAGAATTTATCTCATTTATATTATTAACTTTATATAATTTAGTAATAAATTTAGATTTTTTTATTTCAATAGTATTATCAATATTATTATTTATAGAGTACATTAAAATCACCAAATAAATTATAACTCATATAAAAAAATAAATCAATTTTTCAGCACTCCACAAAAAGGAGACCAAATATTTTTTATAAATTCA
>JAZTXB010000049.1:0-15059 GCA_045636225.1 Bacilli bacterium | reverse complement strand
ACAAGAATCTCGTGGAAATGCAATTCAAATTACTGCTATGGTTCCATTATCTGAAATGTTCGGTTATGCAACAACTTTACGTAGTAATTCACAAGGTAGAGGAAACTTTGTTATGGTATTAGATCATTATGAAGAAGTACCTAAATCAATCGCTGAAGAAATTATTAAGAAAAACAGCGCTAACTAAAAATAATACTTGAATTATATTCAAGAATTAGATAGAATAATTATGTAATAAAAAAAGGAAGGAAAGAAAAATATGGCAAGAGAAAAATATGATAGAAGTAAGCCACACGTTAATATTGGTACTATTGGACACGTTGACCATGGTAAAACAACATTAACTGCTGCTATTTCAAAATTATTCAGTAAAAATTTCATGGATTACAGTGCAATAGACAGTGCTCCAGAAGAAAGAGAAAGAGGTATTACAATTAATACTGCTCACGTTGAGTATGAAACTGAAACTAGACATTATGCTCACGTTGACTGTCCAGGACACGCAGACTATGTTAAAAACATGATCACTGGTGCTGCTCAAATGGACGGAGGAATCTTAGTTGTTTCTGCTGCAGATGGTCCAATGCCTCAAACTAGAGAACATATCTTACTTGCAAGACAAGTTGGAGTTCCTAAAATTGTTGTTTTCATGAACAAAACTGACCAAGTTGATGATCCAGAATTACTAGAATTAGTAGAAATGGAAATTAGAGAATTATTAGGAGAATATGCATTTGACGCTGAATGTCCAATTCATAAAGGTTCAGCTTTAAAAGCTCTTGAAGGAGATGCTGATGCTGAACAAGCTATTAGAGATTTAATGGCTTCTGTTGACGCTTACATTGATACTCCAGTTAGAGATACAGAAAAACCATTCTTAATGAGTGTTGAAGATGTATTTACTATTTCTGGACGTGGAACAGTTGTAACTGGACGTGTAGAACGTGGACAATTAAAATTAAATGACGAAGTTGAAATCGTTGGTTTAAAAGATACTAAGAAAACAGTTGTTACAGGAATTGAAATGTTCCGTAAATCACTTGATTACGCTGAATCAGGAGATAATGCAGGTATTTTATTACGTGGTGTTTCTCGTGAAGATGTTGAACGTGGTCAAGTATTAGCTAAACCAGGAACAGTTACACCTCATACTAAGTTTAAAGCACAAGTTTATGTTTTAACTAAAGAAGAAGGTGGAAGACATACTCCATTCTTCAGCAACTATCGTCCACAATTCTATTTCAGAACTACAGACGTTACTGGTGTTATTGAATTACCAGAAGGTGTTGAAATGGTTATGCCTGGAGATAATGTAGAAATGACTGTTGAATTAATAGCTCCAATCGCTATTGAAAACGGAACTAAATTCTCAATCCGTGAAGGTGGTAGAACAGTTGGTTCTGGTAACATTTCTGAAATTATTAAATAATTAGAGAATAAGTAATTAAAACTCAAGAATTTCTTGAGTTTTTTTGCTATTAAATATGTAAAAAACATAATTTTATAAAAATAAAAACAAAAATAGTTGTTTTTTGTCAAAAAAAGGGTTATATTTTTAAAAAAATGCTATATATGATTAATAATGTGATATAATTATAGTATGGGTGATTTAATGAAAAAGAATAAAAATATAATATCAAAAAGTTTAAATATTTTATTATTAATTTTTTCTATATTATTTATAATATATCCTCTTGGTTTTAGTTTTATAAATGGGTTCTATTTTTTATTAGCAACAATTGTAGTGATTATAATTATTACTTGTTGTAAATATGTTCCTAATTTGAGTTTTAAAATTAAAAATATTGATAAAAAATATTTTTTGATAATAATAATCTTATTAGCTGTTTTAACTAGAGTTGGTGTTGTATTATTTTTTGAAAAAAATGTGCAACAAGTATCAGATTTTGCTATAGCATTAAAATCATCTAAAAATTTAGATTTTTCTGGAGATTACTATAGGGTTTTTACACATTGGATTCTTTATCCGTACTTAGTTAGCTTTGTATACAAACTATTTGGTAATAGTCAATTGGTGGCGTTAATAGTTAATTCGATAATACTTATAATAAATTCTATATTAATTTATTGTGTAACATCTAAATTATCAAATAAAAAAACTGGTTTTATTGCAGGTTTAATTTATGTATTTTGGCCTGCTAATATATTATATACACTTGTTTTTACTCAGGAACATTTTGTGCAAATGTTATTTTTGATTGTTATGTTACTTTTTGTAAGTATTGAACAAAATGAAAATATAAAATTTTCTAAAAAAATATTTTTAAGTTTTATGATAGGCATTTTATTAGGTTTGAGTGTATTTTTTAAAAACTTTGCACCGGTATTTTTAATAGCTTTTGTTATATATTATATACTTAAAATTCTAAAAATACATTTTAATAAAAAAATAATTATAAATTCATTAGCCATGTTTATAACAATTTTTGTATCATTTTTTATGATGAAGGAAGTCATATTTTTAAAAATTGATAATATGGCAGGGCATAAAGTTTTAAGAAGTCCAACAATTTGTTATTTAAATGTAGGATTAAGAAATGATGGAAGATATAATAAAGAAACATATCAAGAATATTTTGATAAAATGGTTGAAAATAATTATGATTATGAAAAAACAAATAAAATAATTTTAAACAACTTACTAAAGGAAACAAAGAAAAATAAGAATATAGGTAATTTGTTGAAACAAAAGGCGAAAATGATTTTTGGTGGAGATTATGAAAGATTAGAATTTGTAGAAACTACAATTAGCAATACCAATATTCAGCAACAAAATATATATGGAAAAATAGAAAATTTAAATAATTTATATTATGTGTGTATAATGCTACTATTGTTTATTGGATTGTTTTCACTTAATAGCAAAAAAAATCTTTTAAATCTATTAAATTATTTGATTATTTTTGGCAGTGGGTTATTAATTTTATTAGTTGAAGCACAAAATAGATATATGTATTCATTGTATGGTTTTTTATGTATATTAAGTGCAATAGGAATAAATAGTATTAAGGAATTTGTTGATACTAATAAATTAAAAAAGTGTAAAAAAAGGTTGATATATGATATAATTATTTTAATGGTGATATTATGAAAAAGAATAAAAGTAAAAAAAATATAGTATTAAAATTTATAGCAATTATTTCGTTAGTTGCATATTTAGTATTTTCTGCTATGTTATTGGTTCTAGATATGATACCGCATAAATATTTGTTGGTTTATTTTAGTGTGTTGACTATTGCTTATTTATTATTTTTTATTTTTATATTTGTAAAAAAAATAAAGAGAAAATTTAAAATTACTGCAACAATATTCCTTATTATATTTGCTGCTGTATTTGTATTTGGAATTAAATATTTAAATGACACTATAAATTTTTTTGAAGTTATAAATGACCAATTACTTCAAAAAGAAGTTTATTATGTTATGTCAAATAATGAAACAAACTATGAAAATATAAGTGATTTAAAAAATAAAACAATGGGAATATACAATTCTGAAAATAGTGTTAAGGCATTAAAAAAAATAGAAAAAAAAGTCGAATTAAAAGATTCAAAAAAATATAAAGATATTATTGAAATGCTTGAGGATTTGAATGAAGGAAATGTTATTGATTCAATTTTAATAAATGAATCCACATTATCACTTATTTTAACAGAATTAAAATATTTAGATTTGAAAGAAATATATAAAGTTTTTATCGATATTGAAAAACAGGATATAGTTAAGATTGTAGATGTTACTAAGAAACCATTTAACATATATGTGGCTGGTGGAGATGCTTATGGTAGTATAGAAAATGTAACTAATACTGATGTTAATATGATAGTAACAGTAAATCCTAATAAAAGAAAAATTTTACTTACTTCAATACCTAGAGATTATTATGTTAAATTGCCGTCTTTTGGAGAAAACGCATATGATAAACTTACTCATGCTGGTTATTATGGAATAGAAGAGTCTATAAAAGCAATAGAAAATTTACTTGATATTGATATAAATTACTATGTTAAAGTTAATTTTTCTACTATTATAGGTGTTATAGATGCTATAGATGGGATTGATATTTACTCTGATTATGATTTTACAACAAATAATGATGCGGGGACAGTATATTATAAGTTTAATAAGGGTATAAATCATTTAAATGGTGAAGATGCATTAGCTTTTTCTAGGGAAAGACAATCTTTTGTTGATGGTGATGTTCAAAGGGTTAAAAATCAGCAAAAGGTTATAGAGGCTATTATAAATAAGGTGACATCTTCAACTAGTTTGATAACTAATTATTCCGATATTTTGAATAGTGTTAGTGAAAGTATGTCAACAAATATGGATACAAAAGGAATAAATAAATTTGTTAAGATGCAACTTAATGATATGCGTGGTTGGTCAATCGAAACTATAAATTTAATAGGAACAGATTTATATACAACCGATACTTATACTTTCCCTGGAATCAAATTATATGTTATGGAACAAAATTTAACTTCTGTAAGCGAAATAAAAAACAAAATAAAAGAATATATTCAATAGTTAAGGAGTGTTATAGATGTTTAAAAATTTAAAAAAATATAACTATTTATTATTTGCTATTATAGATGTTTTAATAATTATAGGATGCTTTTTTGTATCGATTGCATTTTTAGATGAAAAGTTAATTATTACAAACGAGTTAAAAGTTCAACTTATACTTTTAGTTATTGTTTATCAATTATTTATAAATATATTTAGACTTTATCAAAACATGATTAGATATGAAATGGGAATGGATTATATAAAATATATTTATTGTGCTTTATTATCTATAATAACTGTTTCAGTTATAAACTTAATTTCTGGAATATTAGGTGGATATTATAGAATTAATGTATTGACTTGTATTTCTTCTGCGGGTTTTATGATTATATATAGATTAGTTCTTAGAAATTTATTAAATAGGAAAAATATATCTAAAGGCATTAGTGTTAGTAATAAAAAAGTTAATAACTTATTAATAATAGGTGCGGGTATGAGTGCTCGTGAAATTGTGCTTACAATAAAAAATAATATGCCTGAAAGATATAATATAGTTGGGCTTATAGATGATGATTTAAGTAAAATAAATCATAAAATTTCTGGAGTAAAGGTTCTTGGAACTAGATATGACATTCCAGATGTAGTTGTTAAACATGATGTGGACGTAATATTTTTTGCCATAAATAGGATAGATGCAATAAGTAGAAGAAAAATACTTGAGATATGTCAAGAAACAAATGTTAAAACAAGAATACTTCCAACTACAGAAAAAATTATTGATAAGCAAGGAGCTATGAATAGTTTAAGGGATGTGGAGATTGAAGATTTACTAGGACGTGAATCAGTTAATTTTGAAGATAAGAATGTTAAAAATATGATAAGAAATAGAATAGTTCTTGTTACTGGTGGTGGAGGTTCTATTGGTTCTGAGTTATGCAGACAAATTGCTCAATATAGACCTAAACAATTAATTATATTTGATGTATATGAGAATAATTTATATGATATTGAGATGGAGTTATCAAGTGAATATCCTAGATTAAATTTAGAAGCGATTGTAGGTAGTGTTAGAGATAAAAATAGACTTGAGAATGTATTTGATAAATACAATCCTGAAATAGTTTTTCATGCCGCAGCACATAAGCATGTTCCACTTATGGAATATAGTCCACTTGAAGCAATAAAAAATAATGTGTTTGGAACTTACAACGTTGTTAATTGTGCTGATAAATATAAAGTAGATAAATTTGTACTTATTTCAACTGATAAAGCAGTTAATCCAACAAACATAATGGGTGCTTCAAAAAGATTATGTGAAATGATAGTTCAAACAAAAGATAAACATAGTGAAACAGATTTTGTTGCTGTTAGATTTGGTAATGTACTTGGTAGTAATGGTTCTGTTATACCACTATTTAAAAAACAAATAGCTAAAGGTGGACCAGTTACAGTAACACATAGAGAAATAACAAGATTTTTTATGACTATACCAGAAGCAGTACAATTAATTCTTCAAGCACTGACTCATGCGAGTGGTGGAGAAATATTTGCACTTGATATGGGAGAACCTATGAAGATATATGATCTTGCAGTAAGTTTAATAAAACTTATGGGATACGAACCTAATGTTGATATTCCAATTAGTATAACAGGACTTAGACCTGGTGAAAAACTATATGAAGAAATTTTAATGGCAGAAGAAGGCTTAACTGCAACTAAACATAATAAAATATTTATTTCTAATCCTTTAAAGATAGATGAAGAAGAATTAAAGAAAAATCTTGATAGTTTAAGAAGGTTAGAATATGATAATAAATACAGTATTAATAAAGTTGTTAGCCTTATGAGAAGAGCAGTCCCTACTTATAAAGATTCAAAGGAAGTTAATAAAGAGAAGGAGAAGTATTATGCAGAAAGAGAAAATTAAGATGAATATCCCATTTTCGCCTCCTGATATAAGTGAAGAAGAAATTAATGAAGTTGTTGATAGTTTAAAATCAGGATGGATAACTACAGGTCCTAAAACAAAAAAATTTGAATCTGAAATAGCAAGTATGTGTGGGACAGGCAAGGCTGTTTGTTTAAATTCAGCAACAGCTGCACTTGAATTAACTCTAAGAGTACTTGGAATTGGTGAAGGTGATGAGGTAATAACAAGTAGTTATACTTATACTGCATCAGCTAGTCCAATTTATCATGTAGGCGCAAAAATAGTATTAGTAGATGTAAAAGAAGATTCATTTGAAATGGATTATGATAAATTAGAATCTGCTATTACTGAAAAAACAAAAGCAATTATTCCTGTTGATTTAGCTGGTATAATTTGTGATTATGATAAAATATATGAGATAGTTAATAAAAAGAAAAAAATATTTAAAGCAAACAATGATATTCAAAAATTATTTAATAGAATAATTGTAATTGCAGATGGTGCTCATGTAATAGGAGCTGAAAGAAAAGGATTGATGGCTGGAAACATTGCTGATTTTACTACTTTCTCATTTCATGCTGTAAAAAATTTAACAACAGCAGAAGGTGGTGCAGTAACTTGGAAAGATGTTGATGGTTTAGACAATGAAAAAATATATAAGCAATATCAACTGCTTTCTTTACATGGGCAATCTAAAGATGCTTTAAATAAATCACAATTAGGTAACTGGGAATATGACATAGTTGCACCTTATTATAAATGTAATATGACAGATATTATGGCATCAATTGGGCTTGCTCAATTAAAACGATATAATGGGCTTTTGGATAGAAGACATGAAATAATAAAAAAATATAATGAAGCATTTAATGATTTACCAGTTAAATTATTAAATCATTATGATAAAAATCATAAGTCTTCTGGACATCTTTATTTAGTTAGAGTAAATGGTATTGATGTGGAAGTTAGAAATGAAATAATAGTAAAAATGGCAGAAAGAGGAATTGCAACTAATGTACATTATAAGCCATTACCACTTCTATCAGCTTATAGTAATTTAGGATTTAATATTAAAGATTATCCAAATAGTTATAATTTATATAAAAATGAAATAACTTTACCTCTTTATAGTAAATTAACAAATGAACAAGTAGATTATATAATAGAAAATTTTAAAGAAGTATTAGAGGATTTAAAATTATGTTAAAAAAATATGAAAAATTACCTGATTTCATGAAAAATAAAGAAGTAAAGAAATATTATGATATATTAAACAAAAAAAGATTTAGTTTAATATTAAAAAGGTTATTTGATATAATTGGTTCGTTTATTTTACTTTTATTAGCATCTCCTTTTTTAATAATTTTAGCTATCATAATAAAAATTGATTCTAAGGGTCCAGTTTTCTATAGACAAAAGAGAATTACTACATATGGAAGAGAATTTAAGATTTTTAAATTTAGAACAATGGTCGTAGATGCAGACAAGAAAGGGACTTTAGTAACACTAAAAAATGATTCTAGAATTACTAGAGTAGGAAATAAAATTAGAAAATGTAGATTAGATGAAGTACCTCAATTAATAAATATTTTAATAGGTGATATGTCTTTTGTAGGTACTAGGCCAGAAGTAAAAAAATATGTGGACAGGTATACAAATAGCATGATGGCAACACTTCTTATGCCTGCAGGAGTTACATCAAAAGCTAGTATAGAATATAAAGACGAAGATATAATCATAGATAAATATGTAAAAAAAGGTGAAGAAGTAGATGATATCTACGTAAAAAGAATTTTACCTGAAAAAATGAAATATAATTTAGAATACATAAAAAACTTTAATATAATAGAAGATATTAAAACTTGTATAAAGACAGTGTTGTAGGGGGGATAAAAATGAAGATATGGCTTTTACAATCAAGTGAGCCAATGCCAGTTGTTAATCCTAATATGAGATTACTTAGAACAGGTATGATGGCAGAAAAATTCACTCAAAAAGGTCATGATGTAATTTGGTTTAATAATTCATTTGATCATTTTACGAAGACTCAAATGGTTAATCAAGATACAATAATAAAAGTAAAAGATAATTATACTTTGTATTTACCACATGCTATAGGGTATAAAAAAAATATATCAGTTAGTAGAATTATTAATCATATGATTTTAGCTAAAAAATTTAAAAAACAATCGAAATTAATGGACAAGCCAGATTTAATATATGCTTCATTTCCTACTATTGATTATGCGTATGAAGCTGTTAAATATGGTAAAAAGAATGGTGTTCCAGTTATTGTTGATATAAGGGATTTATGGCCAGATATATTTAAACATAATTTACCTAAAATACTTTCAATTCTTGTTAGTCCATATATTAAATATATGGATATTAAAACTAAATATATCATGAAAAACTGTTTTGCAATTAATGGTACGTCTAGTGATATAGTAGATTGGGGACTAAATAAAGCAGGTAGAAAAAAGAAAGAATATGATAGATATTTTTACATAGGTTATGATCATAAAATAAATAATATTGATGAAAATGAAATAATTAATGCTAAAAAATTTAATATATCGTTTTTTGCTACTATTAATAATCAGTTTAATTATGATTTAATATGTGAGCTTGCAAGTATGATGCAAGAAAAAGATAAGGATGTAATATTTAATATATGTGGTGATGGTCCGCAGTTTAATTTGTTAGAAGAAAAAGTTAAGGATTTAAAAAATGTAAAGCTTTTTGGCTGGACAGAAAAAAAAGATTTACAAAATATTTTAAGTAATTCTAAAATTGGTTTTGCTCCTTATAAAAATACATTTGATTTTCAAATGAGTGTGTCAAATAAATTTTGTGAGTATTTGGCATATGGACTTCCAATAATTATTACTTGTGAAGGTAATATGAAAAAAATATTAAAAACTAATAAATGTGGTATTGGAAGTTCAGATATAAATAAAATATGTAAATATATTTTAGAAATAAAAAAAGATAAAAAGGAATATAAAAATCAATCTAATAATGCTAAAATATTATATGAAAAGGGTTTTATAGCAAAAAATATTTATGAAGAAATAGTAAATTATATAGAATCAATAGGAGATGAAAAAAGATGAAATATGCATTAATAGGCTGTGGGAGAATCGCACCAAACCATTTAGAAGCAGCTATAAATAATAGATTAGAAATAGTTGGAATATGTGATGTTGAAGATAAAAATATTGATATATTATTAGAAAAATTAAATATAGAAAGGGATAAATATACAAGATATAATGATTATAAAGAAATGCTTGAAAAAGAAAAACCAGAATTAGTTGCAATCGCTACAGAATCTGGAAAACATGCAAGTATTGCTTTAGATTGCTTAGACTATAATTGTAATTTAATTATAGAAAAACCAATCGCATTATCTTTAGAGGATGCTGATAAAATTATAGAGAAATCAAAAGAAAAGGGATTAATTGTTTGTGCTAATCACCAAAATAGATTTAATAAATCAATAAGAAAAATCAGAAAAGCATTAGATAACGGAGATTTTGGAAAATTACTTCATGGTACTGCTCATATAAGATGGAATAGAGGACAGGATTATTATACTCAGGCTCCATGGAGAGGTACTTGGGCTCAAGATGGTGGAGCATTAATGAATCAATGTATTCATAATATAGATTTACTTAGATGGATGATGGGTGATGAAGTTGATGAAGTATGTGCTTATACTGATAACTTAAATCATGATTATATTGAAGCAGAAGATCTTGGAATGGCTATTTTAAAATTTAAAAATGGTTCATATGGAATAATAGAAGGAACTACAAATATTTATCCTAAAAATTTAGAAGAAACTTTATATTTATTTGGTCAAAATGGTACTGTAAAAGCTGGTGGTAAATCAGTAAATATAATAGAAGAATGGAATTTTAAAGATTCAAAAGAATCTACAGAAGACATCAAAGCTAAGTATAGTGAAAATCCAAAAAATGTTTATGGCTTTGGCCATACACCATTATATGAAGATGTAATTAATGCAATAAAAAATAATACTAAGCCTTTAGTAGATGCAGAAGCTGGTAAAAGAGCGTTAGAACTAGTTCTAGCTATATATAAATCAGCAAAAGAAGGTAGACCAGTTAAATTACCTTTAGACAAGTGTTCAACAATGGATTTTGTAGGAAGATTCGATAGGTGATTTATGGAATTTATAGATTTAAAAAAACAATATGAAGTGTTAAAAGATGATATAAATGCTAACATAGAAAAAGTTTTAAATAAAGGTGCTTATATAATGGGACCTGAAGTTAAAGAATTAGAAGAAAAACTTGCTAATTATGTAGGTGTAAAATACTGCGCCACATGTGCTAATGGTACTGATGCTTTATCACTTGCTTTAATGGCACTAGATATTAAAGAAGGAGACGCAGTATTTGTACCAAGTTTTACATTTTATGCATCAGCAGAGGTTGTATCTTTACAAAAAGCAACTCCAATATTTGTCGATTCAGATTCAAGAACATTTAATATTGATGTAGAAAAATTAGAAAAAGCAATAATACAAGTTAAAGAAGAAACTAAATTAACTCCAAAAGCAATCATAGCAGTTGATTTATTTGGACAACCCGCGAATTATGTAGAAATAGAGAAACTTGCTAAAAAATATAACTTGTTAGTTATAGAAGATGGTGCTCAAGGTTTTGGAGGAAGTATTAATGGAAAAATGGCTTGTTCTTTTGGAAAAATAGCAACAACATCATTTTTTCCTGCTAAACCACTTGGGTGTTATGGAGATGGTGGTGCAATCTTTACAGATGATGAGGATTTATATAATTTAATCTTATCTTATAGAGTTCATGGTAAAGGATCATTTAAATATGATAATGTTAGAGTTGGTATGAATTCTAGATTAGATACACTTCAAGCGGGAATATTACTTCCTAAATTAAAGGCATTTAAAGATTATGAATTGGATGATAGAAATAAATGGGCAGATGCTTATACAGATAAATTAAAAGATTATGTAAAAACACCTGCAGTTCCAAAAGGATATATTAGTAGCTGGGCACAATATACTTTAATTTTAAATAGTGAGGAAGAAAGAAATTTTGTACAAAATTATTTAAAAGAAAAGCAAATTCCTTCTATGGTTTATTATCCAAAACCACTTCATAAACAAACTGTATATGAAGCTTATGATTTTAATTTAGAAGATTTAGAAATTTGTGAAAATTTAAGTAAATGTGTACTTAGTTTACCTATGCATCCATACTTAGATGAAGATACAGTTAATATAGTTTCAAATGCTATAATAGAAGCATTGGAGGCATTTAAAAATGAGTAAGTATTTTGTTCATGAATCAAGTTATGTTGATGATAATACAAAGATAGGTGAAGGAACTAAGATTTGGCATTTTTCACATATAATGTCAAATAGTGAAATTGGAGAAAATTGTAACATCGGTCAAAATGTTGTAATATCTCCAGATGTAGTTTTAGGTAATAATGTAAAAATACAAAATAATGTTTCCGTATATACTGGAGTTATATGTGAAGATGATGTGTTTTTAGGTCCATCATGTGTATTTACAAACGTAATTAATCCTAGAAGTTTTATATCTAGGAAAGATGAATATAGAAAAACAATAGTAAAAAAAGGTGCTTCAATAGGCGCGAATGCAACTATTGTATGTGGTCATAATATTGGTAAATATGCTTTCGTTGGTGCTGGAAGTGTGGTTACTAAGGATGTACCAGATTATGCACTTGTTATTGGAAATCCAGCACGAATTAAATATTATGTATGTGAATGCTCAAAGAAAATGGATTTTGATAACAATAAATTTATTTGCCCAGAATGTGGTAAAGAATATGAATTAACAGATGATATTATTAGGAGATGTAAATAATGAAAGAAAGATTAATTGAAAAAATTGATAAAAAGGAAATAATCGTTGGTGTAGTTGGTCTAGGTTATGTAGGACTTCCTTTAGCTGTTGAAAAAGCTAAAGCAGGATTTAAAACTATAGGTTTTGATGTTCAGGAAGAAAAAGTTAAATTAGTAAATAAAGGGCATAATTATATAGGAGATGTTGTAGATTCTGATTTAAAAGAAATAGTAGAAGCAGGGATGTTAAAAGCTACTACAGATTTTAGTTTTATTAAAGATGTAGATTTTGTTGCTATATGTGTTCCAACACCACTTGATGAACATCAACAACCAGATATTAGTTATGTAGAAAGTAGTACAAAGGCAGTTTCTAAATATTTAAAAAAAGGAACTATGGTAGTACTTGAATCAACTACATATCCAGGAACTACTGAAGAATTACTTAAACCAATATTAGAAGAAGGTTCTGGATTAGTTTGTGGAGAAGATTTTTATTTAGGATTTTCACCAGAAAGAGTTGATCCAGGAAATTTAGTGTATAAAACAAAAAATACCCCAAAAGTAGTAGGTGCAATTGGAAAAGATGCAACAGAAGTAATTGCTAAAATGTATAGAGCAGTACTTGGTGCAGATATTCATGAAGTATCATCTCCAGCTGTTGCAGAAATGGAAAAAATACTTGAAAATACTTATAGAAATATAAATATTGGGCTTGTAAATGAACTTGCAATGTTATGTAACAAGATGGGGATTAGTTTATGGGAAGTAGTAGATGCTGCTAAAACTAAACCATATGGTTTCCAAGCGTTTTACCCAGGACCAGGACTTGGAGGTCACTGTATTCCACTTGATCCATATTATTTAGATTGGAAGGCAAGAGAATATGGATTCCATACTTCACTTATTCAAGCATCTGGAATAATTAATGATAAAATGCCAGAATACTGTGTTGAAAGAGCAAGTAAAGTGTTAAGTTCAAAATTTAAAAAATCTTTAAATGGTGCAAATGTACTTGTTCTTGGTGTTGCTTATAAAAATGATATAGATGATTATCGTGAAAGTCCAGCACTTAAGGTAATAGAAATCCTTGAAAATGAAGGCGCAAATGTAGAATTTTATGATCCATGGATTAGTGAATATAAACATAAGGGACAAATACATAAAGGTTTAACTCAATTGACAGAAAAGAAAGTAAAAGATGCGGATTTAGTTATGTTCACTGCAGCTCATTCAAACTATGATTATGAAATGATTAGTAAAAATGCTAAAGCAATTTTTGATACAAGAAATGCTATGAAAAATATTGAAAATAGAGATAATATTGAATTGTTATAGGAATTATAATGAATAAAATGTGTAATATTTTGGTCTGTTTAATACCATTTAAGAGAAGTGTAAAATGAAAAAAAAGATAATGTATACTAGTATTATATTAGTAATATTAAATTTTTTTTCGAAAATTCTTGCTTTTTTGAAGGAAACAGCTTTAGCATATTGTTATGGTTCAAGTATTATAACTGATGCTTATTTAACATCACAAAGTATTGTAAATTGTATTTTTACTGCTTTAACTGGCGCCATTGTGATAGGATATATAACAAATATAAAAAATAGCAAAGAAGCCGACAAAGTTACAAATTCGATATTAAATTTTATAAATTTAATATTCTTTTTACTAATTATATTTATAATGTGTTTTTCAAGATATCTTGTAAAAATATTTGCTCCAGGTTTTACACCTGAATTAATTAACATTACAACAACAATGATTCGTTTTATGGCTCCATTTTGTTTATTTTATAGTTTTCATTATATAATTGGTGCCAATTTACAGGTAAAAAATTCTTTTTGGTATATAGGAGTACAAGGAATTTTAGCTAATATAGTGCTTATTTTATCTATAGTGATTGCAAAAAATAATATTTTAATATTATCAATTGGTTATGGTTTGTCCATACTAATTCAAGCAATTTTTGTATTCATTATAGCCAGAAAAAAAGGATTTAAATTAAAAATTAATACACCGTATAATAAAAAAATTATGGAAAAAATTATTAGTATAGCCTTTCCTATATTTTTTATAGATGTAACTGCAAACATAATTTTAATTATAGATAAAATGTTTGCATCTCAAATTGGTGTAGGAATAATTTCCAATTTGAATTATTCGAATAAGATAATAGTATTGATTACAACATTTTTTGTTTCAATAATTTCTACAGTATTATTGCCTACATTAGTAAGTAAAGCAAATGAAAAAAATTATGATAATTATAAGAAAAGTGCAGAATTAATATATACATATATTTTGTTATTAATAATACCTATAACTATAGGAGTTGTTTTCTTTAGCAAAGAAATTGTTCAAGTTATATTTATGCGTGGTGCTTTTAATATAAATGATTTGAATGATACTTCAGCTTTATTATTTGTTTATGCTTTTAGTATTCCGTCAATAGCTATTAATAGTATTTTAAAAAATCAATTATATTCATTGAAAGAAGCAAAAAAGGCATTATTATTTACTATTTTGAGTTTTGTTGCAAATGTATTTTTAAATTTTGTTTTAATTAGATTTATAGGATATATAGGACTTGCGATTTCATCTGTTATTTCATCATATTTATTATGTATATTAATGTTTTCATTTTTAATGAAAAAAATTGGCGGTTTAGAATATAAAAAAATTGTTAATAATATTTCTAAGATAAT
>JAZTXB010000048.1:0-4830 GCA_045636225.1 Bacilli bacterium | reverse complement strand
AAGCGCCGGCATCCGGACTGTGCCGTCACGCTTTCTGTCGGAGAGCGCCCGCGCGAGACATATGAGGCATATTATGAAGCCGGTGCTGACAGATACCTGCTGAGACATGAGACGGCAGACACCTGTCACTACACCAAACTGCATCCGGAAAATTTAACCTTGGAAAACCGCATGAGATGTCTGACGGATCTAAAAGAAATTGGTTATCAGGTCGGTTGCGGCTTTATGGTGGGTTCTCCCGGACAGACCGTAGACCATTTGATCAAAGACCTGCGATTCATCGAAGAATTCCAGCCTCACATGGTGGGCATCGGACCATTTCTGCCGGCGGCGGGAACACCCTTTGAGAGAGAAATGGCCGGTTCTGCAGACCTGACCATCAAACTGCTTTCCATTATCCGCCTGATGCATCCAAAGGTATTATTACCTGCAACTACAGCACTTGCAAGTATTGATGCTAATGGAAGAAATGAAGGATTAAGAGCAGGGGCAAATGTTGATCAGAAAAATAATTATTGCCGCTAATATATATATTAGTTATATTAGTGGTACATAATTTAATTATAAATATAGTTAAACATATAAAACAAAAAAATATAAATATTTTTTTCTTACTAATTTTTCTTTTTTCATTCTTTTGCTGCTTTTTAGACATAATATCCCCTTAATCTACAAATTCTTGTTCTACTTTTAATTCAATATTATATTTATCTTTTATATTCTTTTTTATTTCATTTATTAATTGTTTAATTTGTTCACCTGTTGCATTACCATTATTTATTATAAAATTAGCATGTTTTTCACTTACTTTAGCTCCACCAATAGATTTACCCTTGTACCCTATTTCTTCAATTAATCTACCAGCAAAATCTCCCTCTGGATTTCTAAATACAGAACCAGCCGATGGATATTCTAATGGTTGTGTCTCAATACGTCTTTTTTTTCTTTCTTCAATTAATCCCATTATTTCATCAGTATTTCCTTTAATTAAGGAAATAGTAGCTTCTAAACATATATAGTCTTTATGTTTTTGCAAAAAAGAACTTCTATAATGGAAATCTAATTCCTTGTTATACATTGTTTTTACTGTTAAATCAGGAGTTAAAACTTTAACACTTGTTATAATATACCCCATATCTGTTTTATATGCGCCTGCATTCATATAAACCGCTCCACCTACAGTACCAGGTATTCCAGTTGCAAACTCCATACCTGTTAAACCTAGTCTAGATACCCTAAGAGCAAGTTTATTAAGCATATATCCCGCACCTACAATAATTTTATTATGAAGAATTTTTAAATTATTAAAATTATCTAATTTTATAATTATTCCATTAAATCCTTCATCGTTAAAAATAACATTAGACCCATTACCTAATATCTTGTATTTTATAGAATTTGCTTTAATATAGCTTAATAGCTTTATTAAACTTTTTTCGTCTTCTGGTTTAACAATGCATATTACTTTTCCACCTACTTTATAAGTAGTATAATCTTTCATAACTGCATTATCAATAACTTCACCAACGTGCAAAGACTTTATATCTTTTACTATACTCATAATCATTTCCTATCTATTAATTTTTTTATATTTTCATAAATAATAGTAGCGCTTCCTTCTACTTTTAAATTATCTAACTTTTTTTTCATATAATTTAATCTTTTATCATCTTTTAACAAATTATCAATTTCAGTAACTAATTTTTGACTATCTAAATCTTTCTCTTCAATTAGTACAGCAGCTTCTTCATTTACCAAATCCATTGCATTTATATATTGATGATTATTTGGTACATATGGACTAGGAATTAGTATTGAAGGTAAATTTAAAGCGATTATTTCACTTAGTGTAGATGCTCCTGATCTAGTAACTATTAAATCCGTATTTTTCATTATTCTAGTCATATTCTCTATATATGGAACAACTTTTATATTACTTGAAAATTTCTTTTTAGAAATCTCTTCATAATCATTTTTACCAGTTACATATAATATTTCATAATCTTTATTTTTAAATAAAGCCATAGTATCTACCAAAAATTCATTTACTTTGCTAGAACCAAGTGATCCCATAACAAATAATACTAATTTCTTATTTTTAGTAAGACCTAGTTCTTTTTTATCCATAGCTTCTTTTTTTACAGCATCTTCCATGCAAGGATTTCCTGTAAATATTGTTTTTCCCTTTGGAAATTCTTTCATACTAGATTTAAAAGATACGCCTATTAAATCTACTATTCTAGATAAACCTAAATTAGCTTTTCCTGCTACACTATTTTGTTCATGTATAAAAGTTTTTATTTTAAGACTATGACCAGCCATTATTACTGGAGCAGTTACATATCCCCCAACACCAATAACTACATCAGGATTAAACTCTTTTATCATTTTTTTGCATTTACTTTTAGCAGTTAATAAACACTTTATAGTTTTAAAATTCTTAAATAAATTTTTTCTATTAAAACCATAAATCTCAATAGATTTAAAAGGAATATTATACTTAGGTACTATATCCTTTTCCATTCTATTATGAGTGCCTATATATAAAAATTCACTATTAGGTTCTTTTTCCTTTATTTTATTTATAATAGCAAGAGCTGGATAAATATGTCCACCCGTACCACCTGCACTAATAACAACTCTCATATTATCACCTATTCCCATTATACCATAATTATATTCATTTACAATAAAAAGTAGAAATTAAAAGACTTATTAAGTGTCAAATAAGTCTTTTAATTATGTAATATTATTGTATAAACAAAAGACAAGTTATTATTTAATAACCTGTCTTACTTGTTAATTACTAATAGACTAATAGAATTACCATTAATCGATCCATTCATAAGGCTATATACAAAAGAATTATATGTTTTCCCCTTATCCGTTATCGTTTCATAATTATCATATTCATTATCTTGATTATACTCTCTAATTAATTCTATATCTGATGGCGTAAGTTCTATTTTATATATAGGGTCACTTCGATTTCCATCTTTATCTAATCCATAACTATTTGGTTTGTTTATTATGTTATCTATTATGGTATCATTGTTTGAGCTACAGTCATCATCTTTACACCAATTAGTATTAGTCTCCCTTAAAAATGGATTTTTAGTATCTATCATTCTAAACTCAAGTTCTAATTCATTATCTTTTATTAATTTAGGAGTGGTTACATATTTACAAGCTTCTGAACGCATTACTGCTCCATCATATCTTATCTCAACCGGTATTGTTCCACTTGTATTTTTAAAATCACTTAATATACCTACAGTTTCTCTTGCGTTTGGAGTTGTTGAATCCACTGTTTTACCAGTTAGTTTGTCTAAATATACCATATTTTTAGATTCATCTAAACTATAATTATATGTAAATGTGTATGTAATGCTATGCGTATAAGTTGCTTTCATTCTAAGGTATTTACATACATAGTTACCACTATCAGAGTAAAAACAATCCTTGTACTCAACAAATTCAAGAGGGGTATAAACCCATCCAATAGCAGTTTTCCCACAATAAATCCACTCTCCAGGGTCGGACTTTTCGGGAGGCGCTCCTGGATCACGTACTATAGTTTGAGATTTTTGAACAAGTTTTTGACCATTAAAATAAATATCAATACTTGGAGCCTTTTCTAATGAAGTTTCAAAAACTGGTCGTGTAGAATTATAAGTTATTGCATAACAAGTTCTTTCTACTGTTGCTGATGCTATAACATTAGTAGACAGTTCCACAGGATTAAGATTATTATCATATATTTCTAAAATATTAGAACTTTTCATTTTGATTAAAAATCCTCCTGAAAATCCATAAAAAGTATCTTCACCTATATTATTTGTAAGTGAAAATATTTCACTTTTACAAATTGAATAATCTATGCCATTATCATTCTTAGTACCACATGAAAAATCAAATTCATTACCATCATTAACAATTCCAAGCTTACTTACACTTAGACATCCAGTTAATTTTCCTTCATCACATGAAATTGTAGAACATGACGGATTTGAAAAATTAAGTAATCCATTAACACCATATTCACGATTGAGTTGTATTAAACTAGATATTCTTTCATTATTCACTTCTGGATACTTAGAAACTATTTCTTTTAATTTAGCATCACACTCACTAACATTTTCTACTTCTTTTGTAATTTTACTATTGCTAGTAATTTGAACAGAGGAAATTACACAACGATTAGCAGGTTCATTATATCCACTTGGTACTTCTTTCTCATATACTGAATATGTTCCTTCTTCTAATCCTGTTAATACAACTTTCCCTGTTTTTCCTGTAGTTACAGTTTTAACAACGCTACCTGTACAATTTGCCCCTCTATGAATTTGGAAAGTAGTAGATGCAGATGTTATTAATTTGTTATCACTATTCACTTTTTTTATTGTTAATTTATTTGTTTCTGGTTCTGGGGCTTCTATGTATATATCATCATATCTAAATACACCTATACCCCTACCACATGTTTTACTAGCAAAACACATCCTTCTTTCATACAAATATCTACCTTGGTAATCATAATCTGTTTCTCCAGAATTTTTTGATGGTTCTTTATACACTGTAAAATCAAGCGCAGCTACTTGCAAATATATAGTATTATAAAACAAACCTCCATCAAGCTTTTTTCTGTTACCTGCAAACACAAGTTTTGTATAGTTATAACACCATGTGCCTTCACCGCAATCATAACTAGTTAAATCAGTGCCAGTTGTATTAGCAAATTCAAATGCTGTCCCATAACGGCCTCCAATATTTACCATAGGTTCTACTACTATATAATCTCCAGAGTTAGCTTTAGATTCAAATGAAGAA
>JAZTXB010000047.1:0-75238 GCA_045636225.1 Bacilli bacterium | reverse complement strand
AGAGATACTGAATAAAGTAGAAGACTTTAGTGAAGATGATGAAATAATAGGAGCATATGATGGAGAGTGGCATAGACAGGAAGTAGCAAGAGTAGTAATGCTTGATAAAATAGAAAAAGCTGAGGAAGAGGCTATTAAGCGCGGAATGAAGCAAGGAATTGAACAAGGAATTGAGCTTACTGCTTTAAACATGCTAAAAGAAAACACTGATATTGCATTTATTTCGAAAGTAACAGGCTTAAACATTGAACAAATAAAAAAATTAGAAAGCAAGTAATTTGCTTTCTTTTTATAAATTAATAAAAAATATAGTAACAATTAGTATAAGAGCAAATATATTCCAAATAATATATGGTATTAATAATTTTGCAGAAGTTTTGTTTAATTCTTTAGATTCATAGTACAAAAATAAAGTGCTTATAAATACTATAAAAGTATCAATAAGTGCTAAAAAAGGACTTTTTAGAGTAAAAAATAAAAATGAAAATATTTGATTAGAAACATAATTAATTAATAGAGCTTTATTATAATTTGGAGTATCTTTAAAATTATTATTCTTAAATATTAAATATATACTTATAGCAATTAAAATATAAAGAATAGTCCATACTATAGGAAATACTATTGATGGTGGGGCAAATATTGGTTTATTTAAACTTTTATAAAATATAGTATCACTATTAAAAATAATACCTCCAATAAACCAAGGGATTAATACTAATAAGAATTTAAAAAAATTTTTCATATAACACCTCTTTACATCTTATTCTAAATGTATTAAAATATTATTAAAGGTGATTAAATGAATATTGCTTTAAATAAAAATGATGAGATAGTTATGAAATTACTTCACTATTTTATTACAATGGAGGGCTATAATCCAGTAGTTCTTCATGGAGCTAAAGATGAAATTTGGTTAGAGAATAGCAGTGCTGAGTATAAAATAGTAAGAATAGTTTCAAATTATATACATAATGATGAACAATTAAATTTTGATATTTTTAGAACTAAACAAATATTAAAAAGAGTAAGGTCAAAGATGTTTTCTTTTAGAATGAATACTCTTAGTATATTTGTTAATTTAGGCGATAATGTAAATTTAGATGATAAAAGTTTTGATAACATAGAATGTGCTAATGTAAAAGAAATAAATGATTTATCTAAATATTCATTTATTATAAATACATTTCCAAATATAGTAGAAGTAGAGGATGCTAAAGAAGAGGGAATGGAATTATTTATAAAATTAACAAATGATATAAATAAAAAAAATTATGATGAATCAAAAAAGGCTGAAGAAGTATTTTCAAAAAAAACTCCGTATGTAACATATGCGATAATTGCAATATGTATGCTTCTTTATTTATTAACATCATTTATGGGGGCTAATTTCATTGAACAAAATCCAAATATTCTATATAGATATGGAGCTTTAGTAAATTTAAGTATAATAGGATCAAATTATGGAGAATTATTTAGATTAGTGAGTTCGGTATTTTTACATGCAAGCTTAATTCACTTGTTATGTAATATGTATTCGTTATATGTAATAGGTCCACAACTAGAAAATTTCTTTGGAAAAACAAAGTTTATTATAATTTTTCTTGTTAGTGGTGTTATAGGTAATTTACTTTCAATACCAGTTTTGCAAGATAACGTAGTTTCTGTAGGTGCAAGTGGAGCTATATTTGGACTTCTTGGTGCAATGCTTTATTTTGGATATCATTATAGAGTGTACTTGAGTGGGGTTATAAAAAGTCAAATAATACCTTTAATAATACTTAATTTAGCAATTGGATTTGTTTCATCAGGAATTAATAATTTTGCTCATATAGGAGGACTTATAGGTGGAGTTCTTATATCTATGGCTGTGGGGGTTAAATATAAAAGCAATAAATTTGATATTATAAATGGAATAATAATGTCTATTATATTTATTGGATTTCTTGTATATATTGCTTTTATGAGATAGAAAGGAGTGACTAGTGTGAAGAAAATTTTAATCGTTTTTTGTGCTTTATTTCTTACTGGGTGTGGTAATAAACTTGTTTGCACTAAACAAACAGACGACGAATTATATAAAACAGAACAAGAGATTAGTGTTGAATTTGATAAAAATGACAAAGTAAAAAATTCTGTTATAGATTATATTATGCTTTTTGAGACTAGTGAGGAAGCTCAAACATATTTAAATATTTTAGAATCTTTAGAAGATAATTATGAAATTAGTTTAGATAATAATAAAGTAAAAATGATTAGTAGAGAAAGTTATAATAATTATAAAGGTAATAAAACTCAATTAAAAAAAGAATTAGAAAATAGCGGTTATGCGTGTAAATAGAAAGGCTGATTATAGCCTTTTTCTATTGATTTTTAAAGTATATTTTGCTATAATATACGATAAGCGTAGATTAGGGTGATTGTATGGATAATAATGTAAAACATAGTAAAAAATTAAAATATATGAATGAGTTTCCTATCATAATATTGGTAGCGGTAGTTGCTGTTGTTATGATATTAATTATTATGTATTTTAATATAAAACCTTATAGTACGATTTATAAAAATGGGTATATGGTTTTATATGATAATATGACATCTAATTTAATTAATAATAAATTAGATGAAGATTTTGAAAAGCTGGATGTAGGTGTAGTTTATGTAGAAGTTGGAGACTATATTTATAAGCAAGCAGATATATATTATGTGGGTGTTGAAAAAAAAGAAAAGATTGATTATGATTATCCTTTGTATAGCCCTGATGGATTGACTGTATATAATTTAAATGAAAATATAACCTTAATAGATAGAAAATTTGATAAAACTAAAGGATATACTGGTTTATCGTTAAGTTATGGTATTCTTTATAATGAAGGTGATGACGAACAGGCAGATGAATTAGATTATTTGTTTTTAAATTTAAATAATTCTATTTATGTCAATACTCAAACTATGGTTATAAAAACAATGATGAATGAATATGTCGTACCTATGAATAGTACAGTGCATTTTGATTCAGAATATATAAACTATTATATATTTGATGGTAAAGAATTTAAATATAATTCGATAACAGATATTAGTTATGATTCTCTTGTTAAAATGGGTGATGTGACATTAAATTATGATGAATTTATGTTGAAAATGGAATTGATAGAATTAGAGGGTTTAGAAGATGAGGACAATGAAGTAGATACTGAAGAAGATATTATTGTTGAAGAAATAGAAAACCCGAAGGAAGAGATTAAGTATGTAAAACCTACAGTTACTGTTTCAGAATTTTCTTCAAATGTATATTCTGTATTTTCTAAGTTATTTGTAAGTGATCCGTCTGGGGCAATTACTTCTAATCCTATGTTTGAGATATATAAATCTGATGGAACCTTGTATTCAAGAAAGAGATTTGTAAAGTTTGGAGATATAAAGATAAGCGGTTTGTCTTCAAATACGGAATATAGAATAGTAGGAACTTACAAATATAAAAATGAGTCTGGAATGGAATTGGTTTCAACATTTTATGAAGGAACAGTAAAAACAAAAGATATTAGTACACTTGAAGCAATAGAACTTACATCTGTGTTAGGCGATAGGTATCCTAATATGATTGAAATTAAAGATGTGCAAATACTGAATTTTGAGTCAGAAACTGTAACTGGGGTAAAAAAAGTTGTATTAAGTGTTACTGACGAAGAGACTAATGAAACAAAAGATGTTAATTTGAGTTATTTACAAATGTCCGAATTAATTAGAGGTAATAAAACAACTATTTTTACAAAATCTAATTTAGAGTCTAACACTGTTTATAATTATTTAATTAAGTTTTATGATATAAGTGAAAATGAATTAGAATGTAGTGGAATGTGCAGGGGTTCTATAAAAACAACTAAAAGGGTTCCTGAAATAAAATTTACTTCAAACATTGATTCTAAAAGTAATAAAGTTTCTGGAATTAATGTTGATATAAAATTAGAAACAAATAATCCAGATGATGTATATATACAAGATTATGAATATAATTTGTATTCATATTCTGAAAGGCTAATATCTAGTGGAAAGTTAGATTATGAAAATGGTTCTAGTATTGAATTAAATTTTGATGATTTGGAATATGAAATGAATTATATAATTAGAATAACTGGTAAATATGATTTAGAAGATGGTAAAGGGGAACAAGAATTATTAATAGAAAAAGATTTTACTACAGCAGGTCTAAATTTTACTGCTAGATATGATACTAAAACTTTAGAAGTAAGTGAAAATTCTATTTCAGCAGATATTTATATTAGTTCTAAAACTACAGTTCTAGAAAAACCAAATACAGAAGTTATTGTTTGTTTAGCGGATGAAAACGGAAATGATATTTTAGACGAGAATGGCGAATTAAAATATTATAATAAATTTACAAAAGAACAGTACACAGCTGATTTCAATTTAGAATATCACATTGCTGCAAAATTTGATGGGTTAGAATCTAATACAAATTATATTATAAAAGTAAAAATGAATGTAATTCAATTAGAGAAAACTATTACTCTAGAAAAAAAATTGATGCCGTCAATAAATACAAAATATGAAGATGCATTTGTTGAAGTAAATGAAGGTACATTGATAGCGGATAATTTGAATTTAGACTTTGAAATAATTGATGAAGATAACTTAATAGAAGAAAAAAAGGTTATTGTAGAAATTTATAAAGGTGAGTATGATAACCCAGAGAATATTCGTGAAAGATACGTGTATAGAAATGTATTTGACTTATCTGATTCAGGTAGAATAAATTTAAGTTTAACTGATTTCATAGAAGAGTCTTATACAATTGTTGTAAGCGCTAAACCATATAACGAAAGCAATTTGCTAAAGTATTTGAGTGTAAATAACCCACATTCTGACGATAAAGTTATTAAAGTTAATAGGGATTTAAGTGCAAAATTAGAAATGTACGAACAAAGGTATAAGAACAATAAACAAAATACTAAAGTAAGTTTTGAACTTATAGGAAACGCTACGAATATTTATTTTGTAGATTGTGTAGATGAAGTTTGTACTAATTTAGGTTATCTTAATTCTCAATATAAATTTAATGCTAATGGTAGTACTGATGAGCAAATATTAGAAAACCCAGACAACCCTCAGAGACATTTGTTTTCATTCTTTAATGAAAAAGATGGTAAACAACATACTATATATTTACTAGTAAAAAAATCAAATTTTCAATCTGTTGGTAATAGAGTTAATATTGATGACTTTTATGTGCTAGCTTCTTTAGAGTATAATACTGGATATGAAATTTATAATATAAATGATGCGTCAGATTTTTCAAGGACAATTAAAGCAACTGGTACAGATGATTACATAATTTCAACATCAGGAGATACAAAACGTTATGTAGTTACGAAGGATATTGATTTACTTAATTTGAATAGAAGATTCAGCGGTTTTAATGGTGTAATTGATTTTCAAGGATATTCGGTAGAATTGTATATAACTAGTAATTCAACATCACATGTGTTTAGTTCGATAGGGTCTAATGGTGTGTTAAAAAATATTGTATTAAACTATCATTTGAACTATGATGGAGTTATAACTTCTTCCCCTGGGTTTGTTAATACAAATTCAGGAACAATAGAAAACATTATTGTGACTGCAACACAACAGAATTCTATAGGTAGAGCAAATAAATTAGGATTATTGGCATATACTAATAGTGGTACAATAAAAAATTTCGTAATAAAATTAAACACTGATATTCATACTTATAGCACGTCTTCATTAGCTGTTTACACTAATAGTGGGACTATTAAGAATGGGTATATAACTAGCAAAAATCCGAATAGTTGGAATGATAACGATTCGATAGAAATATCATTACATGATACATCCGCATCTCATGGTACAGTTGTAATGACAAATTCTGGAACTGTGGAATATGTATATAATTTAGTTAGTGTAAAATCAGCAGAGAATAGCTATTCTGGTTCTGGAATCGCAACAATAGTTAGAAACAATACCGGAACAACAAAAAATACCATATCTGTTGCTACTACTACTCAGTTATCAAATAAATATGGCCCTAATATATATACTGGAAATGGAAATGTTAGTAATAATTACTATATTGATACTAATACAAGTAATCCAACATATGCTAGTAAATCTTCAAGAAAAATAACAACATCCGCTTTAATGAATAAAAGCGTTTGGGAAATCGTTGTAAATAATGACCAAGCATTTAGCATAACGTCTGGGTATTATCCAATTTTAAAAATGAATGATTTTATGCAAGGTAATCAGGACATGGTTGCAATTCCTTTTGATTATTATACGCAGAAGACTATTGATATTTTGTCTAGTGAGGCAACTGAGGATGAATTTGGTAATCCTCAAGCAAAATTTTACATAAGTAATCCTAATAAATTGGAAATAACGGATATTATTGTAGAAGGGCTTAGGACATCAATTAGCAAAACAAGCTATGATGAAGAATTACAATCTTCAGTTGTTATTATAGATTTATATTTGACAGATGAATCTGGTAATCAAGATGATAATTATTATGCTAAAAGTAGTTATAATATCAGTGAAGTATATTATAAAGATTTTGCTGGTGGACAACAAACGTTACTATATAATAACAATAATATGAGAACATTATACATTGAACTGTATAGAAATGTTGGTACGTATGGTAATTTTATAAAATATTTAAACAGGAATGAAAATATACGTTTGATTAATAATATAGAATTTACTTCTGGATTACCATCAAAAACGACTTATTCAGCAATTTTAGATGGTAATGAGCATGTAATTGATTTAAAGTCAGTGAGTATAGATAGAGGTTATTATTTTTATGGGGTTACTGGTGTCATGAAAAATTTCCAAGTAAAAAATATAAAGCTTCAAACAACTTCTTCTGCCAATTCTGGTTTTATACGTGAAGCATCGAATGCTGATATAAATAATATTGATTTAACAGATTATGAAATTGAAATAAAATCTGCGTCAGAAAGTTATCCTTATATTGGTGGATTAATTGCGTATTCAAATACTAATACAGTAATTGAAAAAGTATCAATAAATAATTTAACAATAAAAAAATCTACAGATGGTTATAGTGGTTCTAATAAAACCAATTACATAGGTGGAATTGTTGGTTATCTTAACTCTTCACAAATTATGAATAGTTATGTTTATAATTTAGATATTAATGTAGATATGGATATTGAATATGGTAAAAAAGCGATTGGAGGAATAGTAGGATATTCTTATAGTTCTGATATAACAAGGTGTTATTCTACTGGCTTTATAGAAACTGATTTTGATATTGTAGGAGGAATTGCGGGAAAAAGCTATTATTCACCTATAACGGATAATTATAGTTATATGGACATAATAAATTCAAATAGTTATGCCGGAGGAATTGTTGGTTTTCTTGATACTGGATGGGTAAATACTGATAGTGTAAAAAGAAATATGTTTATAGGAAAAATTGTGAATAAATATGAAAAAAAAGATTATTCAGTAATTATTCCAGCGAGCAGGTCTTATGCAAGTCAGATACAAAATAATTATGCATTATATACATTACCTCAAGATGTGGATTTTAACACCATAAATATAATAAATCCAGATGGAGGCCTTTATCTTGATTTGACTCAATTTGATAAAACTGATGGAGCAATCTCGTTCCACGATGAACCAGATAAGGAGGATTTACCTTATTTAATAGAAGCTTCATTTGTAGAACAACAGATAAAAGGGGAAAAATTTAAGGATTTAAGAAATGACAATAGTGGAATAAGTATAGAATATCGTTATGATAATGATATCGTTAGTGATGAAATAATAGATTTTTATAATGGTAAAAATCTTTCTACACAGCCTGAGTTATATAATAATGCAAGTGCAGATTATGCTATCATTACATTGGAGGAGGGATATGAACTTGTTTCAGATAATGCAGGAGATTATTCTACTAATGATTTGTCTATTGAAGAACTAGAAGGCGAAAATTACAAATATAAAATAACACCTAAAAATTATTTTAGTTCTTATAAATTAAACGTTAAAAATAGTGAAACATTGGAAGAACACGTAGTAGAAATAGATGCTAAATTTTATAAGAAAATATCGTCGCAAGATGATTGGAATGAAATCCCTACTGGTGATCCTCAAAATATTATATTAACTAGTAAGCTTTCATTTGATGCTGATGTTAGTAAAACTAAAAAAATTGGTAATTTATTAGGAAACGGATATACTATAGAATTCAAGGAAAATAGTACCTTTAAAGAAAGTTTAATTGATAAGCTATTTATGACTATGAGGGATGTAGCATTTATAGGTTTTAACATTCAAGGCGGTACGCATGCTAGTTTAATTAAAAATAATAATGGAAAAATAGAAAATTGTCATTTTTCTAACATGAAAATAACATCAACTGCTACTGATAGTAAAGCTGGAATTATATCTGTTAGTTATGGTTATATAAATAATGTAAAAATAGATGATATTGAAGTTATGGCAAATAATTATGTAGGTGCGTTAGTAGCTTATAGTTCTGGAGACAGAGCTGGATATGTTTTGATTACAAATGTAATAGCAGAAAAAATAAAAGTAGAAGGTATTACTGGAATTGGTGGAGTAGTAGGCTATGTAGAATATACTATGAAGAATATATACGTATCAAATGTTAGTGTGTCGTCGGTTAGCGGCTCATCTTCTCTCTCTTCATATATTGGTGGAATAGTAGGCGCTGGCGATTGTGCAAACAATTGTAGTATTACTAATAGTACAATATCTGCTACTGGTAAATATATAGGTGGCATAGGTGGTTACATGCAACGAAATCAAACTTTTTCCAATATCCAAGTTAGAAATGTATTAATTTCAAATGCTAGTGAAATCCAAATTACTTATTTAGGTGGTATATATTCTAATGCTAGAATGTATAGTGGCATTGAGGTAGAGGGGGTTACCTTTGCAAATGAGAAAGATGGTTTATATAGTGCACTTAATGCAAAATTTGTTGGAGGTCTTAGTGGTTTTAATTTTTATACAGGACAAAAAAATCGCGTTTTTGATTCCGTGATTTCAGGAAGTTCTAATGTAGGTGGATTAGCAGGGCAAACGACAAGTGCCACAGATAAAATTGAAGGAAATTTAATAGAAAAGACTGAAATAAAAGCCACTGGAGATTGTGTAGGTGGGCTAGTTGGTGATTATATTCAAGTAACTTCGGGAACTCAATCTATAAAAGGCAATATGGTATTATCATCCAAAATTTCTGGTGAAAATGATGTCGGGGGAATCATTGGTAGATTAAATAATGGAAATACTTATTCACAAAATATTGGTTTTTCTAATAATTTAGCTATTGATGTTAGTGTTGGAGCTACATCAAACCCAGGTGGTTTAATTGGTTATTTATCTCAAGTTCCTGCAAGCGTTGATAAGAAATTCCAAAATTCATTGTTCTATTCTAGTATTGAAAACAGTGGTATTCCATTGGTTGGAAGAATAGAAAATAAAATAACAGGAGCAACTTTGGGATATGGGACTAATGAGTTAAGTGAAGATGCTTTTGCGGAGCTAAGTAATTTTAAAGAATATGTAAAAGACATAACAAAAGAAAGTATTCAAATTTCTTCGTTGGTTGAATTACAAACTTTAATTCCAGCAACTACGGTGTTTAATTATGAAGATGATAAGCATTTCCCAATATTCGATTCTGGGTATCCATCAGTTAAGAATAAAGTTCAATTACCTGGAACTGGTGCGGAAAATATTAGTTTATCAATGTCCTTGTTATCTAGTTCAAAAATGTTAAGAAATTATGCAAATTCTTATAACAATAAATTAACTATGGATTATGATATTTATGCAAGTGGTGTAAATACGGTGAATATAGAATTTGATTCTATAGATACTAATATATATTTTTACTATGAAATAGGAGATTATAAGTCTAATTATATTCCCGTTGAGTTAAGAACATATACAATAACATATGATTTTAAAAATCCTATTAAATTTTATTTAACAAATGGTTATAATTATAAAGAATCTACAGTTAAGCCATCAGAACTGGCTAAAACTATAAGTATAATAGATAACGAAACTTATTATATACAAGGTAAAGTATTGTATAGCAGTGCTAAAGCAATTAATGGAAGTTTTGTTAATTTATATGGGAATGAAGTATTGACAGTTGATGGAAAAATATATAATTTATCAAATGGGAATGAAAGTGATTCTAATATAACATATAATATTTTAGAAAATTCAAAACCATTATATGAGTTTGAATATAATGGAAACAAAATAGATACATATTATAATTATTCTTTAGCAAATGGAATTGTTAAGGAAATGCAGTTATTCCTAAAAAATGGAAAATTAAGTTCTATAAGTCCTTCTTTGGAAAATAAAAAGGATATGTATATAGTAGATTATTATAATAGTAATGAGATTCAGATTGTTTTAAAAGAAGATGGAAAATTATATAGTTTAAAAAATAATATAAAATACCCTGAAGATATAATTAATAATGAGATAGTTGAATTATACACAAATATAAAGTCATCTAGTAATAATGTTGTATTAAAATATACTAATGGTGCGGTATATTCGTTTGACTATAGAACAGGTGCAATTTTATTTACTAATGTTTCAAATAAATATTCTTCGTTTTTAGAATTTGCTAAGGATAAGATAGGAGATTCTTCTAAGAATAATATTATTGAGAATATTTCTGAACAAGAAAAATATAAAGAGATGGATATATTAAAGGGGAAAATAACTGAAATTTCGTTGGAGCAAGCTAAGGACAAACTATATGGTAGCAATAATGCGACAGGAAAAGAAGAACAATATATTAGTGTATATAATGAACTTACAAAGAATTATGATTTATACAAAGTTTCTTCTTTGTTGGATAATTCTAGTGAAGTACAATCTGAAACAGAAAAGCTTTATCAAAATTATGAATTAGTTAAATTTTATACAAATTTTGGTAATGGAAAAAAACAATTATCATTAAGTGGTATATTATTATTTGCAATTTCTATAGTATCTGTTTTGGTTGCTTTGTGCTTATTAATTAAACATAAATTGGTAAAAAAGAGTGGTGCTGTATGAAAAAAAAATTAAGTATTATAATAGTTGCTATAATAGTTTTAATAATAATTTTTATAGTTTTAATTCCTAAAAAAGAATTACCTAGTGAATGTGCTGATTTCGAATTAGAGGAAGTTTTGTTGGAAATAAATTTAGCAACGGGAAATAGGTTTAATTCTTTAGAAACTAAAGAAATTTCAGAAAAACTTCCTATTGGATTTTTGAATGAAACTGATTATATATTTTCATATAACATTGAATCGGATAATGAATATTTCATTTTGGCAAGAAACTTAAGTGAAAATGAATTGTTTGATTTGAAGAATCATATTGATACTAATAATGAATTATATGAGGATAATCAAATAAAATTAGTTGAAATTGGTATATATGTTTACGCTATTTGGCCTAGTCAGTATGATTCTGTAATTGATGGAATTATAAGAAGTTATATTCATTGTGAATAACAAAAAAGAGAGACTGTTATACAGCTCTTTTTTTCGTTAAATTGATTTGAAAAGATTGCTATTTGTATTATTTTGGGGTATAATGTAACTGTATAATGAAAATAATAGGTGATGATATGAAACAAAAAATACATGTTATAATAATTACTATAATCGTAATAACTATGTTGATAGTTAGCTTTGTGTTTGCGATAAACTATAAAAATAAGTCTGTAAATTATTTTTCTAGTAGTGGATATATAATAAGTAATTTAGGTGATGGTAACAGTAATATAAATAAATTATATTTTGAACAAAATACTTCATATAAAAGTAACAATAAGGATGGTTATACTTTTTCTAATTCTAATGGTGAAAAAGTTGAAATAACGGAAGAAAGTTTTGTTCATTATTCGGATGGTTCTATTATGTCTTTGAAAAAAGGTGTTGCAATTGATTTGAATGAGATAGATTCCAAGTTAATAAATTATTATAATATTTTTGAAAATTCTGTCTTAAGAAAAGAGGCTGCAGTATATAAAATTGATAATTTAGATAAAACTATTACATTTGCTAAATTGATGTATAAAATTTCGGATAATAAATATTTAGTTGCGTCTCCTAAGATAATTGTATCGTTTTCAGGAGAACAAGCTGTTGAAATGGAAGATTATGTAGAAATTGAATATGTGAGCAAAAATGTAATAAGAATTTATAATGATAAAGTTAATTATCAGACTATAGCTTCTAATCTATATATAATAGTTGATGATGTGAAAATAGATTTGGAGTATAAAACTATAAGTAAGAAAAATGTTGAATATTTAACTATGGCTGATATGGTTATAAATGCTAATGATAATATAGAAGTTTTACCACAACCTGAAGAAAAAGATGAAAGTGGTGAAGAAAATTTAAATAATCAACCAAACAATTCAGAAAATACTGGTAATAATAATTCGGGGAATTCACAAGACAATATAGATTCAGGATTGCAAGAGGAACTTGGAAATTTGGTGACAGGACTTCCAAATGAAAATGAACAACTTGAAGTAGAAGAAGTTAAGCAACCTGTTTTTAAAGTTGTAAGTATGGATGTTACAACTTTGGGAATTGAATATGCAAAATTTTCTTTTACTGATGAATCGGCTGTACTTTATGGAAATAGAAAAGTCGAATTGCTAGAAAATTCTACCGGAAGAGTTGTTCAAATTTTTGATGAGTGGGAAGAGGGAAATCTTGAGTATGTAATTAATTCGTACTTTAGTTTAAAACCTAATACTGAATATACGTTAAATGTCACTGGACAATATAAGATAGATGAAGATGTTTATAACAGGACGTTTATTTCAAAAATTTTTAGGACTCTTGACATAGGTTTAGAAATAGTGGATGATTATGTCACAAATGATTCTTTATCGTTTGCAGTATATAAAAATTCTTATTCAGATGTAAATGGCTTTAGTTATGAAATAATTGATAAAAATAATAATACTATTGTAAAAAGTGTCGACAAAAGTTTTGGAGATAGCGATGTTGTTATAATTGAAGAAAAAGATAAATTTGATTCTAATACAGAATATGTCTTTGTAATGAAGAAAATACAATATGGAAATGTTGCTTTTTCTACTGTTTCATATGAAGAATTAAAATTAACTCATGAGACAAAAACTTTAAAAGAAAATCCGTTTAAGAAAAATAATGTTAAATTGTCTACTAATGTGGATGAAACTAAGGGTGTTGTTTCGTTTTTTGTTCAAGGAGTAAATGATATAAATGGTGGAGTTAATGGATATATATATAATATTTATAAATCTATAACTACAGAAAACGAGGAACCATTAATGCATACGGTTTCTAAGGATAGTTCTGAGCCGCTAGTTCTTACTTTTCAAGAACTTAGGGAAATTGCTAACTTAAGTGAAAGTGAAGATTTATCTAATTTAGTGATTCACTTTAATGTTAATATAAATTTTGATGATAACGAAAAAACAATAATATTTTCATCTAATGATTCTAATTCAGTAACGTTAGGAATTGAACTTCCAAAAGTTGTAGAATTTGAATCAGAACAGAATAATACTGATGGAGAATTAATAAGTGGACAGATTATCTTAACTGACCCAGAAAATTTTATATCATCCGATAAAGCTTTTTCTTATCAAATTGTAATTAAGAAAAATGATGCTTTAGTGGCTGGAGAAGCTGGTCCTGAGGCAATAATCATTGCGAAAGATATACCTAAAGATGGGACTAATTTTTCTATCCCAGTATATTTGGACGGGCTAATACCAAATACAGAATATGCTTTGTATGTATCATTATTAACTACTGGTGAAAATGTAGAACTTGATACAGATGGTGATGGTGTTATTGATGGAGTAGCAAATGGAAGTTCTCAGTCAATTTATTTGGGTTACACAACTGTTAGAACAGAAACTGCAATGCCAGTGTATTTAGTATTAGATAATGGTGAAAAGGAGACTCCTAGTGATAATCCGGAAGCAGTATTCGATATAAATATTCAAAAATATAGTGAGAAAAGTGGTAATTCTGATGAAAGATTGGGCAGATTAGAGTTTTCTTTATATGGATGCAGTGATGGAGAAAATGGTAATTGTGAAGATACAGGATATAGTGGTACAATACCTGATAATCATGATGAACTTGATAAGTTAGAACATATAATGGCAGGTTATGAAGGAAAACTTACATTATATTCAAATGACTTAGAGAATGCTGAAGGATTACCTTATACAATTGATAATTACGATTCTGATTTTAAATATCATGTTGTAATAAAGGGATATTCTAAGAGGGAATATGAAATTCCAATTAAAGTAGTTTTACCTAAAGATGAAATAGAGGAAGAGTATGAAGGTGAATATAAAGAAACTGATAGCGAAATATTTAATATAAAATTTAACGAATTACCTCCATATTTATCTATGGAAAAAGAAGAAATAAAAAGAGATGGAGTGACAACTGGATTTAATTTTAAATTAAAGTCTTCTGCGAGTACAGTTGATGCTCAACAATATGTTACAAAATTGAATTATTCCATAGTAGATGTTACTGATAAAACAGATGCCTATGTTGATGAACAATTAAATTTAGATTATTGTAATGATGTTGAGTATAATTTTGAAAACTTATCTTCAGGACCAAACGTATACTCAGACTCTCTTGAGTATGACGGAATAAAATATTCTAGAGGAAAAAAATATTTTCTTTGTTATTATGGTGAGTATGAAGTTGATGGAGAAATTAAAAACACGGTTACACAGGCTATAGATTTTTATGGAAAAAAGAAAAGCGCTGAGATAAATGGATATGTGAAGGATTATGATGGAAAATCTGTTACCTTTAAATTAAAAATTGAAGATGAAGATAGAGCTTTAACAAAAATATGTTTAAATACAAGTTGTAAAGTTGACCTTGTAGATGAAGAAAATAAGTATAGGACTGAGTATAATTTTAGTCTTGATAACAATGATGAAACGTATTCGCTTTATGCATATGAAAAAGTATTCGAAACCGAAAAAGAAGTCAAGATGTATGAATTTAATCCAGATGAAGTAATTATTATTAGTGATGATGCAGAAATTCTAACCGTGGATACTACAAATGGTGGTTACGTAAGGTTTAGCATTAAATATACAGACGAAGATATACGAGGCGCGGTTACTGATTTGTTTCCAAGTAAATATTTAGACAGAGTGGTAGGATTATATATAAATGAACATTATAGAAAATTTGAAAAAGATGAACAATCTAAGGAATTGTTTTTGGATGTTGAACTAACTTCGGATGTTTTAAAAATTGATGAAGATAATACATTGTCTGAAAATAATTCTATTATGCTTTGGTTTGATTCTGGAAAGATAGTAGATTATACAAAATCTTCGCATTATTGGAAACAAGCTGTTTTAGGTGAACAAACACAGCATAGTGGAAATATTTATTATAATTTTTCCGGAACCGAAGATTCTGGAAGATTTGATAATATATCTGAAAATAGTATTTTTGCTCCAAATTCTGGTTTACCTTCAGGGACGATATTCGAGCAGCCTGGGTTTACGGTTGTAACTGAGAATTTTATAGGAAATTATTTGAAAATTGGAAATGCGGTATCTAAACTAGTTCATTCTAATGAGGTTTCTTTATGGGAGATAGAATTAGAGAAAAAACATTTACAAACAGTTGAAGTTGTTTTAGCTACAACTGAAATAAATACTATATATAATTCTACCGGAGCAACAATATCTTTTGATATCGTTAATCAACAAATTAATGCAGGAACAGCATTACAGGTTTCTTTAAAAAAGAATGGTAGTGGTATTGAAACTCACAAAATACAGTGTAATGATGATGCTAATGGTTGTACGTGGGAGAGTTATCTATCTGAAAATGATGAGAATAATGAAAGTGGAATTATAAAAACGATAAAAGTAGATGAAGGTAAGAAAGTAACAATAGTGTTTGATGGGTTTGATGATGTTTCAACATATTCATATACAATAAGTGGTTGTACTGTTCTTGGCGGAGTAGAATTTAAAACTTCTTACAATGCTGATTTAAAAAATTATAATGAAGATTTACCAATCAATTCGCTTGATAGAATATATATTAATAATTATTCTGCTAATGTAGTAAAAAACAAATGGAAATGGATTAATGAATTCAATGACATAATATATACAAAAAATTTAAAATATAAATTGAATGTAGATGACGAAACTTATGAGCTGAAAAAAGGTGAAGAAATCCTATATAATTTAATTTTAAAAAAGGGTGAGCAAAACCAAAGAATGTTTGCTGATGCTCAAAAATTAGAATCAAAATCAATTGATAAGACTTTTGATTTGCAAAGTACGTATAGTAATTTAGAAGGTAATTATATATTAGATTTAGAGGTTAAGTTGAAAAAAAATGATGGTACGGAAAAACAATTGAAGGTTTTTAATTTAGATGACTATGATGGGGTAAAGAAAGTTTATAAAGAACTTGAGAGTAAGGAAATAGAAATAACTAGGGACGTACCAAAATTTTTTGTGGAAGATACTTCTAATCCCGAATTTAAGATAGAAATACAGGACGAAGATGGAATGTTAGTTGCGTGTGATAAAAAGGATGGAAATCCTATTGAATATGTTGGTTTTGATAAAGAAAATAAAGATAGGATATCGAAGTATTTCAATGTTTCTGAAATCCCTAAGGTTGTTTATTTCGAATTATTTTCTATAGCTGAAGATAATATAGATGGAAAATATATTAAAAATTTTGATGATAAAACGAATGTAAGAAATCTTGGATATTCACCAATACCATTTGTAAATGAAACTTCAGGTTTAAATTTAACAAGTCAACTTAGTAATGCTGCGGTTAAAAGTTATTATGCAGTAAAAATAAATTATTGTGTAAAAGGCAAGGATGGTGTGCAATCTGAAGTATTCCCAAAAACTGTTGATGGAAAACAACCAGCATATATTATTTATAATTCAACAGCTTTAAACATGTCTACACTAAAGTTAGCTAACAGTATTAATCTAATGTTTAGAGAACCAGACGAAGAGTTATTTAATAATATTAGCGAAATACAATATATGTTAACATATTCAACAGAAAATGCAACGTACTCTAATTCTGTAGGGGGAGATGAATTGTCTTTCTTGTCACATATAGATGAACGAGGAAAAACTGTTTATACTTTCGAAGTGCTAAATAATAACAATGACGATGGGATACCTGTATCAAATGTAAAACAAATGAGTATTAAGATTTTCTTTGAAAATGGAAGTATAAATCCAATAAGCTATGAAAAGTTGTTTAACTAAAAATGCATGAAAAGGAGAAATTTTATATGTATAATAAATCAAAAAATAAAATATTATTTGCTATATTTATATTAATTATATTATTGATAATTTTTGTGTTAGTTTTATCAGTATATAATTCAAAAGAAAGTACAATTGAAGAAGAATATAAAATTTCTCTTAACAATGCTATCTATGATAAAGAGTTTAGTTATGTTCTTCTTAAAGCAGATGCTACATTAAAAAAAGAATGGGATGGAAATTATTATTTAATTGAGGAAAGTTCCTCAATTAAATATGATTTAGGTACCGAACCAGTTTTTTTTGATAAGTCTAAAAATCAAGTAACATTGTTTGGAAATGTGCACCAAGTTTTTTCTAATGGTGAAACAGTAGAAAAAAAGGGGAAAACAGTTGTAAATGATGTTTCTGATTTTCAATTTTTTAAGTTAAGCGATAGAAAATATTTAATTATTGGAAAGGATATTAAGGGAGATGGTTTTGCAACTCAGAATTATTTAATTGTTTTAATAGATAAAGCAGGAAATGCTACGTTGCTTAATAACAATATGAATATTAAAACGATCAATCCTTTAGTTATTTCTGCAGATGATATTAAATTTGATGTTGCAAATGAAAAATTATTAGTGTCGGAAGAAGAAGTAGACTTAAAGAAAATTAATGGAAGTACAAACGAATATGTAGCAAAAGAAGAAGAAAAAGAAGAAGAATTAACTGGTGGAGGTCCATCACATGGTGGAGCTATTAGCAGTGGAGGAAACAGCAATAATAATAATTCCAATAATAATGGTTCTTCAATTTATAATCAAATAATTAGCCAAATAATTAATATAAGTGGATTAGTTTCAACTTCTAAGAATAAAACCAATTTATATAAAAATATTAGTTTAAGATCTGCTAATGTGGGTGCTAGTTATATAGAGGTTGCTTATACTGTTATTGATCCTGAGGAGAAATATTTAAGTGTCTTTTTATCACTTGAAGATGAGGAAGGAAATGTTAACTATTATTATTTAAATAAAGATGATTTTAATTATAGAATATCTGGATTATCGCCAAACAAGCAATATAAATTGTCAATAAATTATATTGTTAAAGATAATAGTAGTTCTATTGTTGCAGATTCACTAGTTGTATTTACAAATAATGATCCAACATCACTAAGAATAACAAAAATTAATGGAAACATTTTATCTTATAAAGTAAAAATGTATAATGAATATGA
Organism: Bacilli bacterium; assembly: GCA_045636225.1. Classification (GTDB taxonomy): domain Bacteria; phylum Bacillota_I; class Bacilli_A; order RF39; family UBA660; genus UMGS1613. The sequence goes on along the minus strand of JAZTXB010000047.1, from coordinate 56,612 downwards.
ATTTCAAAGTGCGAAAGTATCACTTACGGATTGTGAAAGTACAAATGGAGAAATGCTGGCTGATTTAAATATTCAGAACGCATTATCGAGTGCAGGTGATGTAGGTCAATTTGTATTAGATTCTAATAAGCAATATGATTTTATTTGTTTAAAATTGACATCTGTTAAAGATGTATATGGAAATGATATTACTATAAATAGTTATCATAAGGTAAAAATTAAGTAGAAAGAGGTGTTTTATGGAAGCTATATTATCATCAACAGTACAAGCTATAGGTACTATGCTAGGTCTATGTTTTTTAGGTATAGGAATAGGCGTTGGAATTTTAGGTTCTAAAGTAGCAGAGGCGATTGGACGTAATCCTGAGACAAAAGGAGAAGTTGTTCACTCTGTTATGACTATTTTAATTATTTTAGCAGTATTTATATTATTGTTATTTGCTTTTGCATTTTTACTATTATTCTTTAATCCGTTAGCTGTTTAATATGGAATATATAGTAGCGGTTATAGTTTCGCTTACGTTAATATCAATTCTGTTTTTTTCACTTAGAAGTACTGTTAAGAGAATTGATATTAACACTAAAAAGTATTTTATTGATAAACTTCAAGATTATGATTATTTAATAGAAGAAAAGCAAAAAGTACTTAATAAATTAAATGAAGAAATAGAAAAGAATAAAGAGATTTTAAGTAAAAAAACAAAAGTTGATACTAATGTTAATTATAATGACAAAAAAGAATATTATGGAGAAATAGTAACTCCTAAATATAGGGATGAAAATTTGTTTGAAAAGTATAAAAATATAAAAGAAAAATTTTCATTTAATAAGGCTGATATAATACTAGATTTTGTTAATAAAATTGAAGACGATGGAAACGAAGAGTTTATTGTGTTATCTGGTATTAGAAAAAAATTAGATAGTAAAACTATTTATAAGATTATGAAACTTCAAAAAAAAGAACAAAAAGAATATATATATAGTATTCTTGATAATAATGAAATTGATATTCTTAATAAAAATATAAAACTTGATGATGTAAAAGTTAATAATTTTATAATACAGTTAGATACACTATTGGAAAAAAATGATCCTACAGTATATGTATATACTGGGGAGAAAAATATAAGTTATGATTATATATCTTCTATGGTTAAAACAGAATATGATGAAACAATAAATGAAGGAATAAAAATCAATTACAAGGGTAATTTATACGACTATAGTTTATAGTTAATAATAAAAAGGATGTGATACAGTGAATGACTATATTAATAATGAAAAAGATAAAGTAAGTGATTATGTTAATGACACTTTAGATGAAAAAATTGATAATATAAACAAAAACGCAAACAAATTTGAAAGTGGACGAGTTGTAAGGGTTACCAATTTTATTATTGAGGTTGCAGGATTAGAAAAAGTAGCTTTTTTTGAACAGGTAAATATAGAAAATTATGCAACTGGATATGTTAATGCAATATTAGAGAATTCTGTAATAATTGCAGTTTTAAAAACATCTCAAATGATAAAAGTTGGAGATAGAGTATATTCAACAAGAAAAAGTTTAAAAACATGTTTTTCTAATCAATTTGTTGGTAGAATAATCGATATGTTTGGAACTGATCTATATACTGATCAAAAATTTGAAGATCTAATTAAAATTAATATTGAAAACAAACCTGTATCAATAATGAATAGAGGTCGTGTTGATAGACCTTTTGAAACCGGTATATCAGGAATTGATTTAATATATCCAATAGGAAAAGGACAAAGACAATTAATAGTTGGTGATAAACAAACAGGTAAGACTCAAATGTGTTTAGATATAATTGCTAATCAAATAGATAAGAAAGTTCTTTGTATATATGTTGCTATTGGAAAAACAAAAAAAGAAGTAAAAGATATTTATTTGGAATTACAAAAGAGAGGAGCACTTGCGTATACAATAATTGTTTGCGCATTTAATGATGATAAACCTCCTGTTATTTCGTTAACTCCGTATGCGGCTTTATCAATTGCAGAAGTATACATGAAAAATGGTCATGATGTGCTTGTTGTTATAGATGATTTGAAAAGACATGCAGAAGCATATAGAGAGATAAGTTTAGTATCTGGAAAAACCCCAGGTAGGGATGCTTATCCAGCTGATATTTTCTATACTCATTCAAGATTACTTGAAAAGGGGTGTCAGCATAAAAATGGTGGTTCAATAACAATTCTTCCTATTGTTGAAACAAAGGGAGAAGATATGACTGATTATATTACTACTAATATAATATCTATTACAGATGGACAAATTTATTTATCTAGTAAATTATTTGCAAAAGGATTTAAGCCAGCAATTGATTATGGACTTTCAGTTTCACGTCTTGGTGGAGCTGTTCAAACAGATGATATAAAAAAACTAGGAGCAGTTGTAAGACTAAAACTTCAAAGTTTTTTAGAGACTCAAGATGTATATCAATTTGCAAATCTTGATGAAATGGGAGGAAATCTTAGAAATAAAATTGAAGAAGGAAAAAGAATACTTGATACATTAAATCAATATAAATTTTCTCCTAGAACTAAAGACGAAATAATTAATAGTTTTAAATTTGTGTTAGAGGAAAATAATGAAAGTTAAAAGTATTGTTAAAATAATGAATTTTCACTCATTACTTAGGGTTAATTCAGCAAGAAGGAAAGCAGAAGAACTTGATATGTATGAAAAAGAATTATTTAGTATGATAGATAGTATATTAAATAATAAAAATTTCATTTTAGATAAAAAAAGTTTGGTTCCGCCAAAGGATAAAAATGATTTGGTAATATATATTGGTAATGATTATGGTTTTTGTTCAAATTTTAACACCAATATAAATGATGAAATAAAAAAAGATGAAAAAAATGATAAAATTTTAATAGGTAAGAAATTAATCCGTGGAGCAACTAATGTAGTTATGGAAATGGATAAAGAAAAGTTTTATGAAGGAACTTTTGAAATTAACAATTATATATTAGATAGTTTAATAAATTTTAAATATAGTAATATAAAAGTTGTATATAATCATTATTATAATGTAAATAAATTAGGGTTTGTTAATAAAACAATATTTCCAATAAAACCTCTAAGCGAAAAAGAAAGAAAAAATAAATATAATGAAGACTTTGTAGTAGAGGGTAATATAAATGAAATTTTAATAAATTTGGTTTCTTTATATATAGGAAATGAAATTCAAATTGCAGAAGCTAGTAGTTGGGCTGCAGAGAATGTAATGCGACAATTAATAACAAAAGAATCTTTAGATAAAATAGAAAAAATAGAAGAAGAAAAAGAAAATATGTGTAGAAAAGAAAAAAAGAATAAAGCTTTTAAAAAAATAATAGAGAACTCTACATATATTAAGCAAGGGGAGGAATAAAGATGAAAGACAATAATGCTGAAAAAAAGGTAGGAATCATCGTTTCAATTTCTGATTTAAATGTTAAGGTTTTGTTAGAAGATAATGATGTTAAGATAAAAGATATTTTATATACTAATTATAAAGGTGAAGAGAGAACTTTTGAAGTAGTTGAAATTAATGATATGATTGCTACTACAATTCCCTTTGAAAGTGTGATAGGTTTAAAAAAAGGAATAGAATTAAGTAAAAAAGAAAATGGTTTAGAGATTCTTTATTCGGATGAAATATTAGGAAAAGTATTTAATTCTTATGGAAAAATAATAAATGATAAAACTGTTGAGAATGATATTAAAAGAAATGTTTACGACAGAAAAGTTTCTCTTGATGAAATAAATGTTGATGATAGTATTCTTTGGACGGGTATAAAAGTTATTGATTTCTTTTCACCTATTCAAAAAGGCTTTAAATTAGGTCTTTTAGGTGGTGCAGGAGTAGGTAAAACAGTAATAATAAAGGAATTAATAAATAATATATATAAAAATTTTGCTTCCAATGCTGTGTTTATTGGTGTTGGAGAACGTTCTAGAGAAGGAAAAGAACTAATCGATGATATGGAAGAATCTAATTTATTAGATAAAACATCTCTTATATTTGGACAAATGGGAGACAATCCTACATCTAGATCAAAAACAATATATAGTGGTCTTACTTTAGCGGAGTATTTAAGAGATGAAAAATCACAAGATGTATTATTATTTATTGATAATATGTATCGATTTGTTCAAGCTAGATCTGAAATTTCAACAGAACTTAAACAAATGCCTGTTGAAAATGGATATCCAACAACAATGATTTCAGATATAAGTGAAGTAGAGGAAAGAATTAATTCTGTAAAGGATGGTTCAATAACTTCTTTCCAAGCAATTTATATTCCAGCTGACGATTTAACTGATGAAGCTGTTCTTGCGATTTCATCTCACTTAGATGGAAAAATTATATTGGATAGAAAAATTGCAGAAAAAGGAATATACCCTGCTGTAAGTGTGTTTGGAACTACTAGTAAATTAATCGATCCAGAAAAAATAGGTCAAAAACATTATGATCTAGTACAACAATGTTTAAAATATTTTTCACGCTATGAAGAGTTAGAAGAAATAATTGCTGTTTTAGGTATTGAAGAGTTGTCTGAAGAAGACAAAAATATATTCTATAGGACACGTAAACTTAGAAATTATTTTACACAACCAATGTTTGTTGCTGAAAACTTTACAGGAGTAAAAGGTCAAATGGTTGATATAAATGATGTTCTAAGTGATGTAGAGAATATACTTAATGGTGTACATGATGATTTAGATGAAAATAAATTATTGTATATAGGTAAAATAAATGGATAGTAATATTATAGTAAAAGTATTAAATATAAAAACAGGAATAAAAATTTTAAATAACGTAAAATATGTTCGAATATTAAGTGAAAAATATAATCTATTAATAATGAGAAATTATATGCCTGTTATAGGTGAAATAAATGGAAATGTTGAAATAGAAGGTAATGAATCGTTAAAGTTAGAAAAAATAAAGGGATATTATATTAATAAAAATAATGAATTTAATTTAATTATAAAAGAGGAAGTATGAATTTAATTTTTTATTATATATTGCAGCTCGTTGAATTTATATTAGTTATTTCTTGTGGAATTGCTTTAGTTTCTTTTATATTTTATTATTTGAGTAGTAGATTTAATCTTAAATTTATTAATATTTATGGTTTCTTTACTGGTATGGATGATTTTTCTTTGATAATGCTTGCTTGTGCTATATTAAAGGAAATAACTCTTATTTACTGCATATTTAAACTTTCAGACTCTTCTAATTTATATTTATATGTTTTCCTAGTACTTTGTTTTACATATGCATTTTTCTCTTTTAATGTACTTACGTTTACAAAAGAGTTGTTGTTGGGGGTAACTGAGTATTTAATAATTTATTTTTTAAATTTATTGTCTTTATTTTTGGTAGAGGTAAGACAATCTAAAATGGTAGAATATTATATATGGATATTATCTGCAATATTAATTGCATGTTCTATATATTTCTTTGCGAGAAATTTATCTTCAATAGTTGCTAAAGATAAAAATGTAAGGAGGAATTTAATTGCTAGATAAATTGAAAGGAAAAAAAGTAAGTCCGGCAGTACTTGCTGTAATAATATTACTATTAATATTGATTTGCTCTTTTATTTTATTTTTTGAAATTAATGATTATAGTAGTGTAAAAAGTGAAACTCATCAATTTTATTACTATTTTACTACAAATAGAATAGATTTTGAAGGTAATGTTACAGTTAATGTAAACGAAACTATTCTATCGATACAAAACGATAGTGTTGCATTAGATAGTACACCGATATATTACAATGATTATGATGGCTTGTTAGTTATGCCAAATAATATGGAAATTGTTTTTCCTTATAGGAAAAATCCTATGTATAAAGTTGGAAAATTTTCTAAGTTGTATTCCAAAAAAAATTATTTATATATAAATTCAGAAGCAGGTATTGGGAGACTATATGATTGTTTTTTCTATGATGGTAAAGATTTATATGTATTTATAGAGAATACTACAGTAGTTATAAATGAACAAAAGTATGAGTTGTCTCCAATGTCATTTATAGAAGTGACAAATAATTATATTAAAATGTATAATTATAAAACTGAGGAATATATATTTCTAGATAGTTATACAGGTAAAGTAGAAGCATATACAGAAGAATATGTTATAAATTTATATAATGATACATTTACATACGGAACATCCTTTTATATGTTGATAAAAAATATAGATGGTTTAGAATTTATAGAATTTTAGTGTTAATTTATTAGCACTTTTTTCATACTATTAATTGGTGATAAAATGAAAAAAGCAATATTAGTATTATTATTGTTTTTATGTGGTTGTTCAAATACGCTTACTTGTAATTATAAAACAGAATATGAAGATATAAAAATAAATAATAAAATAGTGTTTAATTTTGATGAAGACACGTTAATACAGGTAGACAAAATGATTTTTAATGATAGTATAAGCGCAAGTAATTATTATAAAGAAATAGAAGAATATAAGGAACAATATAATTTGAGATTAGAAAAGAATGTAATAATATCCGAAATTATAGATGAAATAAATATAGATGGTGATGAAAAATCTATAAAACAGAAATATGAAAGTTATGAATATAAATGTAAATAGCTTATAAAGGGAATCATAATTGATTCTTTTTTTGTAATGTAAATGAAAAAATAAAAATTAGCACTTATATACTTGACAGTGCTAATTTTGAGTGATATACTTTATTTAGCACTTAAAAAAAGATAGTGCCAAAAAAATGTTATAAATTCATCAAAAGTTTATATAATATAAGTGAGGTGGAAAAATGATTAGCAAACGTCAAGAAGAATTACTCAAATTAATAGTTGAAGATTACATAAAAAATGCAAGACCTGTAGGATCTAAATCTTTATGTGAGTCTTTGGATTGTTCAAGTGCTACAATACGAGCTGAAATGAATTATTTAGAAGAGATTGGTTTGCTAGAAAAAACTCACATATCAAGTGGAAGAGTACCAAGTGAAAAAGGTTATAGATATTATGTAGATAATATTATGAGACCAAGAGAATTAAATGGAGAAGATATGCTTAGACTTCAAACTATAGTTGAGAATAAGTCTTTGGTAGTAAATGATGTAATACTTAAAAGTATGGAAATAATATCAGAACTTACTCATTATACAACAGTAGTTTTAGGTAAGCAGTCAAGTGAAAATTTAGTTCAAAAAGTAGAAGTAATTCCAATAGATATAAATAATATAGTAGCTATTATTGTTACTGATAAAGGTTATGTAGAACATAAAAATATATATATTTCTGAAAAAATTGATCCAGCTGAGATAAAACAAACAGTTGATTTAATTAATAAATTAATTGTTGGGACTAGTATTAATTTAGTAAGTGAAGTATTAGAGTATCAAGTAAAACCTATTATAAGCAATTATGTAAAGCAACATGAAGTTTTATATAATGCATTTTATAATGCATTTACAGATTTTACTAGTGAAAATATCAAAGTTAGTGGAACTAAGAATATATTGATGCAGCCAGAATTTAATGATGCTGATAAAATAAGAGAAATAATTAGTAAATTTGAAGATAAAGAAATAGTTAAATCTATAAAAGAAGAAGATAAAGGAATTAATATTTATATTGGTAGTGAAAATAATTTTGATGATGATGTAACTGTTATAAAAACAAAATACATGATAAATGGTGAAGAAGGTACAATTGCTTTAATAGGACCAAAAAGAATGGAATATGAAAGAGTAATTACACTTCTAAATTATATAATGGATAATATTTCAAATAAGTAGAAATGAGGTAACTATGGAAGAAAAAAAATGTAATTGCACAGAAACATGTGAATGTGGATGTCAAGATGGAAAAGAATGTACTTGTCATGATTGTGGATGCATAGAAGGTAGTGAATGTACATGCGAAGATCATTGCGAATGTGATGATGATTGTAAGTGTGAAGAACATGAATGTCACTGCGAGCATCATCATGAAGAAAAACATCAAAAGTTATTTGATAAGAAAAAATATAAAGAAGATAAACATAAATATAAAGAAATAATAGAAAAATTAAAAGAAGAAAATAAAAAGAAAGAAGAAGAAGTTTTAGTAGCTAAAGCTGATTTAATTAATTATAGAAAAAGAAAAGATGAAGAAGTTACTAGGATGCTTAAATTTTGTAATGAAGATTTGATTAAACAAATTCTTCCAATTTTAGATAATTTTGAAAGAGCAATAAAACTTGATGATAATAATCTAGATGACGAAGTTTCTAAATTTTTAGAAGGATTCAAGATGATTTATTGTAATATGCAAAATGTTATGAATAGTTTTGAAGTAAAACCAGTTGATAGTATTAATGTTCCGTTTGATCCTGTTTATCATAATGCGATACTAATGGAGAAGGTTGAAGGGGTAGAATCTGGTATGGTAGTAGAAGTATTACAGAAAGGATATATCTATAAAGATAAGGTTATAAGACCAGCAATGGTTAAAGTTAGTGAATAGGAAAGGTGATTAATTATGGGAAAAACAATAGGTATAGATTTAGGTACAACTAATAGTTGTGTAAGTGTATTTGAAGGTGGAGAAGCTAAAGTAATAGTAAATGCTGATGGAGATAGAACAACTCCTTCAGTAGTAGCTTTTAAAAAAGGAGATATTTTAGTGGGTAAAACTGCTAAACATCAATCTGTAACAAATCCAGATACAATTAGTTCAATTAAAAGATTAATGGGAACAAATAAAAAAGTTAAAGCAAATGGAAAAGAATATACACCAGAAGAAGTAAGTGCTATGATTTTAGGGGATTTAAAGAAAACAGCAGAAGCTTATTTAGGAGAAAAAGTTACAAGTGCAGTAATTACAGTTCCAGCATATTTTAATGATGCAGAAAGACAAGCGACTAAAAATGCAGGAAAAATTGCAGGACTTAAAGTTGAAAGAATTATAAACGAACCAACTGCAGCTGCTCTTGCTTATGGACTTGATAAACAAGAAGAAACTCAAACAATTTTAGTATATGACTTAGGTGGAGGAACATTTGACGTTTCTATACTAGAACTTGGTGATGGTGTATTTGAAGTTAAATCAACAAGTGGAAATAATAAACTTGGTGGAGATGACTTTGATAAGAAAATTATTGATTATATAGTAGATGATATAAAAGATGAACATGATGTAGATTTAAGTGATAATAAAATGGCTTTACAAAGAATTAAAGAAGAAGCAGAAAAAGCTAAAAAAACATTATCAAGTGCTACATCAACAGATATTTCACTTCCGTTTATTACAGCTGAGTTAAATTATGAAACAACTTTAACGAGAGCTAAGTTTGAAAGTTTAATTTCTGATTTAGTAGAATCTACATTAGAACCAGTTCGTAAAGCATTAAAAGATGCTAAATTAAAAGCTAGTGATATTGATAAAGTTATATTAGTAGGTGGTTCTACTCGTATTCCAATGGTACAAGAATTAGTTAAAAAAGAATTAGGTAAAGAACCTTCTAAAGAGGTTAACCCAGATGAAGTAGTTGCTATGGGCGCTGCTATTCAAGGGGGAGTACTTACTGGTGAAGTAAATGATATAGTACTTCTAGATGTTACACCACTTTCACTAGGTATTGAAACATTAGGTGGAGTATGTACTGTATTAATTCCAAGAAATACTACAATTCCAACAAGTAAATCACAAGTATTCTCAACTGCAGCAGATAATCAACCAGCTGTTGATATCCATATCCTACAAGGTGAAAGACCAATGGCTGCAGATAACAAAACTATGGGAAGATTCCAACTTTCAAATATCCCACCAGCACCAAGAGGAGTTCCTCAAATTGAAGTTACATTTGATATAGATGCTAATGGTATTGTAAATGTTAAAGCTAAAGATCTTGGAACAAATAAAGAACAATCAATCACAATTACATCTTCAACAAATTTAAGCGATGATGAAATTGATAAGATGGTAAAAGAAGCTGAAGAAAATCGTGAAGCAGATGAAAAACGTAAAGAAGAAGCAGATGTTAGAAATGATGCTGAACAAATGATTTTTGCAACTGAAAAAGCAATTAAAGATTTAGGAGATAAAGTTGATTCTAAAGACAAAGAAAAAGCTGAAGAACAAATCAAGGATTTAAAAGAAGCTTTAGAAAAAGATGATGTAGAAGATATTAAATCTAAAACTGAAAAATTAAATGAATCAGCAATGTCACTTGCTACTAAAGTTTATGAAGAAGCTGCAAAAGCAAATCAAGCTGAATCTAATGAAGAAGAAAAAGAAGATAGCAAAAAAGATAAAAAATCAAAAAATGATGATGTAATGGATGCAGATTACGAGGAAAAATAATAAGAAGTTCTAGTTTAACTAGAACTTCCTTAATATAAGGAGATAATATGGAATATAAGACTAGAGAAGAAGTACCTAATGAATATAAATGGAATTTATCTAAGATGTATAAAGATTCTAAAGAAATAGAAAAAGATATAGAAGATGTAAAAGAATTAACTAATGAAATATTAAACTATAAAGGTCATATTTTAGATAATAGTAATAGTTTATATGATTTTTTAAAGATTACAGAAAGACAAGATCGCATTTTATCTAAGCTATATGTTTATTCAAAAATGAATTTAGATGTAGATACTAAAGATAATAAAAATAAGGCTTTAAAAATGAAAATAGAAAAATTAAGTGAATCTTTAAATGAAAAATTTTCATTTGTTGAGCCTGAGATGATGCAAGCTGATTATGAGATAATTAAAGAATATATAAAAGAAAATAAAAAACTTGATGAATATAAATTTTATTTAGAAGATTTTTATAGATATAAACCTCATTCACTTTCACAAATAGAAGAAGACATTTATGTAAAAGCACTTAATGCATTTGGGAATTGTTCTGAAGTGTTTAGTAATATAAATAATACTGATATTGATTTAGGTTATATAAAAGATGAAGAAGGAAAAGATGTAAAACTTACTTCTAGTAATTATATAGTATATATGAAAAGTACAAATCGTGAAGTTAGAAAAAATGCTTTTAAGGCAATGTATAATTATTATAAATCATTAAAAAATACACTTGCTGCTTCATATGTTGGTGAAATAAAGGAAAATGCATTTTCTACAAATGTAAAAAAATATAGTTCCACTATTGAAAGCAGTTTGTTTAGTGATAATATAGATATTAGCGTATATAAAACGTTAATAAATACTGTACATGAAAAAATGAATTTAATATATGATTATATGGATATTAGAAAAAAGATGCTTCGTTTAGATGAACTTCATATGTATGATATATATGTTGATTTAGTAAAAAACAATAATGATAAGGTTCCTTTTGAAGAAGGTAAAAAAATACTTTTTGAAGCATTAAAACCATTAGGAGAGGAATATTTAAATGATTTAAATAAAGCCTTTGATGAAAAATGGATAGATATATATTCAAGTGATGGAAAAAGGTCAGGTGCGTATTCTTGGGGATGTTATGATTCATATCCATATTTACTTTTAAATTATAATGATACGATGGATGCTGTAAGTACTATGGGGCATGAACTTGGACATTCTATGCATTCTTATTATTCACATAAAAATCAACCTTATGTAGATTCAAATTATCCTATATTTTTAGCAGAGATAGCTTCTACTGTAAATGAAGTGTTAATCAATGATTATTTGTATAAGAATGCACAAACAAAGGAAGAAAAAATCTTTTATTTAAATGATTTTTTAGAAACCGTAAGGGCAACTATTTTTAGACAAACTATGTTTGCTGAATTTGAAATGATTATGCATGAAAAGGAACAAAATGAAATTCCAATTACAGAAGAAGAGTTATCAAGTACATATTATAATTTAAATAAATTATATTATGGTGACAATGTAATAAGTGATGATGAAATTAGGTATGAATGGTCTCGTATTCCACATTTTTATACACCATTTTATGTATATAAATATGCAACTGGATTAAGTGCAGCGTTATCCATTGCAAGTAGAATACTTGATGGACATAAAAAAACAAAAGAAAATTATTTAGATTTTTTAAGTAGTGGAGGAAATAATTATCCACTTGAAATACTTAAGAAAGTAGATGTAGATATGACAACTTCTAAACCTATAGAAGAAGCATTATCTATGTTTGAGAATAAATTAAATGAATTAAAAGAATTAATTAAGTAGGTGAAGTATGAATAAAAGAGATTATTATGAAGTGCTAGGTGTTTCTAAAAATGCTGATGAAAAAGAAATTAAAAGTGCTTTTAGAAAACTAGCTAAGAAATATCATCCGGATGTTTCTAAAGAACCAGATGCAGCAGAAAAATTTAAAGAAGCACAAGAAGCATATGCTGTACTTTCTGATGAATCAAAAAGAAAACAATATGATCAATATGGTCATGCCGCATTCGATCAAATGAATGGTGGAGCTGGATTTGATTTTTCTGATTTTGATTTTAGTGATATTTTTGGAGACTTGTTTGGTTCTGCATTTGGTGGAGGTTTTTCTAACTTTGGAGGTTTCGGTGGAGGTAGTTCTAGTAGAGGTAGTAGGGCTCGCCGTGGCGCAGATAAGTTAATGAGAGTTGATTTAAGTTTTGAAGAAGCTGTATTTGGGTGCAAAAAAAAGATAAATCTTGATGTATATGAAGAATGTAATGAATGTGATGGCAAGGGTGGAAAAGGTGAGAAAACTTGTTCTACTTGCCATGGTAGTGGTTCTGTAACATCTCAGCAAAATACTTTATTTGGTGCATTTATGACAAGAACTACTTGTCCTGATTGTAATGGAAAGGGTAAAACATATTCATCAGTTTGTTCTGACTGCAGGGGAACAGGCAAAGTAAAAGAAAATAAAACATTAGAAGTTAAAATTCCAGCAGGAGTAGATACCGGCAATCAACTTAGACTTTCTGGAAAGGGAGATAGCGGTTCAAATGGTGGTGCTAATGGAGATTTATATTTAGAATTTAGAGTTAAATCACATGAATTATATGAAAGAGAAGAAAATGATATTTATTTAGAACTTCCAATTACAATAGCAGAAGCTGTATTAGGATGTAAAAGAGAAATACCAACTTTATATGGAAATGTAAAGTTGACTATTGAAGCAGGAGCTCAGACCGGAGATAAACATAGATTAAAAGGAAAAGGTATAGAAGATTTACGTTTAGGGACAAAAGGTAATATGTATGTTGTAATAAATGTTATAATTCCAGAGAAAATAGATAAAAAACAAAAGAAATTGTTTGAAGAACTAAGTGCTACAAATTTAAAAACATCTGAGTTTAATAAGATAGAAGACTATTTAAAGAAGAATAAATAGTCTTTTTTGTTGAAAAATAAGTAAAAAATAGACTTTTTTTAAAAAAAATGTTGCAAAGCAATTTTAGATATGATAATATTAGATTGTAAGCAAGATAGCTTAGCAATTAGATAGGGAGGTAGTCAAAATGACAAAAACAGATTTAGTAAATTATATCGCTGAAGAAGCAGGATTAACAAAAGCTGACGCTACTCGTGCACTTGATGCATTTATGGGTGGTGTTACAAAAGGATTAAAAGAAGATGGAAAAGTAACTTTAACAGGTTTCTGTACTTTTGCTGCAGAAAAAAAACCAGCTAAAAGTGGACGTAATCCAAGAACTGGTGAAACTGTAAAAATACCTGCAAGAGTTGCTGTTAAAGTAAAAGCTGGATCTAAATTAAAAGAAGCATTAAACTAATGCTTTTTTTTTGATTTGAATTTTTATTTATAAGTGGTATAATATTTTTGTGGGCTCTTTGTCCACTGGGGGAGATATAAAAATGAATGATATAAAAAAAATATGTGAACAATTTGATATAAAAGGTGAACTTATAGAAGATAGTGTTAAATGTCATGGTAGTGGTAATATAAATAAGACATTTATTGCTAAATATAAAATGTTTGATGGAACGGAAAAATGTTTTATATTTCAAAAGATAAATACAATGGTATTTAAAGAACCTTACAAATTAATGAAAAACATAGAAAATGTAACTAGTTTTATAGAAATGAAAAGTCAATTTTGTGATGATAATATTCATCCTTGCTTATCAGTTATAAAAAATAAGAATAATAAATCGCTTGCTGTTATAATAGACGAAAAAACAGGGGAAAAACAATATTATAGAGCTTATAATTGTATAGAAAATTCTATATCATATGATTCATCAACTGATAAGAAAGTTGTATATAAAGTAGGGGAAGCTTTTGGACATTTCCAAAAATTATTAAGTGATTATGATGCAGAAGAATTAGAAACAACAATTCCAGACTTTCATAATACTCAAAAAAGATTTGATGATTTTATGTCTGATATAGAGCTTGATGTATGTGATAGAGCATCTGAAGTTTCTGAAGAAATTATAGAAATTTTAAAAAACAAAGGATGTAAAGACAAAATTGTTAATTTATTGAAAAAAGGAACAATACCTACTCGTGTAACACATAACGATACTAAAGTTAATAATGTAATGATGGATAAAGATACTGGTGATTATTTAACGGTTATAGACCTAGATACTGTTATGCCAGGAAGTTATTTATATGATTATGGAGATGGAGTAAGAAGTACATGTGCTACTGCAGAAGAAGATGAAAAAGATTTAAGTAAAGTTTCTTTAAATATAGAATTATTTAAAGAATATACAAAAGGATATTTAAATGAAATGGCATCTTATTTAACAGAAGAAGAAGTTTGTAATATGGGTGAAGCTATAAAAGTACTTACTTTTGAACTTGCTTTAAGATTTTTAAATGACTATATAAATGGTGATACATATTTTAAAACTTGCTATGATAAACATAATTTAGTAAGAGCTAGAAATCAACTTAAATTATTATCTGATATAGAAAAAAAACTACCAGAAATAAATAATTTCATTTTACAAACATATAAAATATGTAGAGAAAATAATAAACAAAAAATAAAAGGATAGAGGAGTAAATGAACGAAACAGCTTTAAAGGTATTAAAAAAAATTAATAGTAATGGCTATCAAGCTTATTTAGTAGGGGGATATCCTAGGGATATATATATTGGAAGAGATAGTATGGATTTTGACATCTGTACTAGTGCAACGCCAAAGGAACTTAAGGATATATTTGGTAATACAATGTTACCATCTGAGCAATATGGTTCAGTAACATTAATGGTTAATAATATTCGTTTTGAAATTACTACGTTTAGGAAAGATATTAAATATTTAAATAATAGAAAACCTATAGAAATAGAATACGTAAATAATTTGTTAGATGATTTAAAAAGACGAGATTTTACTATGAATACTATGTGTATAGACTCTAGTGGAAATCTTATTGATTTATTAGATGGAAAAAAAGATATAAATGATAAAATAATAAGGACTGTTGGAAATGCTAATATGAGAATATATGAAGATTCCCTAAGAATACTTCGTGCTATTAGATTTGCAACTACGCTTAATTTTAAACTTGATGATGAGTTAAAAGAAGCTATAAAAATGAATAGTGGATTATTAAAATCTTTATCTTATTATAGAAAAAAAGAAGAATTAGATAAAATATTTTCGAGTAATAATTCAGCATACGGTATATCTTTAATTAAAGAATTGGGATTAGATGAACCGTTAGAACTTTCAAATTTAGATAATCTAATACCTACAACTTATTTGATTGGTATTTGGTCACAACTTGATGTATTAGATAAATATTCTTTTAATAACACTGAAAAAGAATCAATACAGGCAATTAATGAATTAATAGAAAAAAATATATTAGATTATAATAATTTATATAATTATGGACTATATATATCTACTATAGTAGGGGAAATAAAAGGAATAGATAAAAAACTTATAAATGAAAAGTATAATAGTTTATATATTCATAATAAAACAGAAATAAAAATAGATGCAAAAGAAATATGTGAATTATTAAATAAAAGACCAGGAAAGTTTTTAAAGGAAATTTTTACTGATTTAGAATATAAAATAGTAAATAAATTACTTACTAATGATAAAGAAACTTTAAAGCAATATATTATAAATAATTACTAGGGTTACCCCTAGTTTTTAATTTACAAAAAAATCAAATAATGTTATAATGTATTAGGATAAGGGTGTGATTAAATGAGAAAAGGTTTTACATTAATAGAACTACTCGCAGTAATAGTAATATTAGCAATCATTGCGTTAATCGCAACCCCAATAGTATTAAATATAATAGATGATGTTAATAAAAATAGTAATGTAGTAAGTATGCAAAATATAGAAAGAGCTGCAAAATTATATTTTGCTAATCAAAAAAAAGCAGAAAACATAGTATTTGAATGTAATGATGGAATATGTAAAAACGGAGAAGAAATTTTAGAGATAAATTCAAAGAATTCAGTTGAAGGAAAAATACTAATAGATAAAATTGGAACTATTACATATGAAGATTTAGTAATAAATGGATATAATTGCTATAAAGAACAGGATAAACACGTATGTAATAAAAATAAAGTAAGAAAAGTATTTGAAGGAAATAGTATAATTTTAAATACTTCAAAAGAATCAAAGTTATTAGATTATAATATATATGGAAATGAAGAAGAAGTAGGACATAGAACAAAAAATTTATTTAATATAATGAATATAAGTCCGGGTCTTTTAACAATGAAACAAATTATATATGTTGATAATTATAATGGATTTATAATGGGTGATTATTTTGAAAATGGTTTTTCTATAGGTAAATTAAGTAATTTATGTCCTGATTTAAAAGTAGGTGATAAATTTATTTTTAATTTTGAAACTAATGCTGAGAGAGATAATAGTAATGTAACTTATTTTTATCTTGATGTTTATAAAAAATCAATAATAAAAGGTAATGTATATGAATGTACCCAGGAAATGCTAGATAGTAAAGTTTTGCTTTATCGAGGAGTAACAGAAAATGCTTATATAAAAAATATACAATTTGAAATAGATAATAAAGTAACATCGTACGAGCCTTATGGATATAAAATACCAGTTAAAGTAAGTGGTAAGAACTTATTTGATATACAAACTAGAACTTTAGGAACTTTATCATCTGGAGGACCTAACACTAATAAAAGGGATTTTGAATTTAACAAATATTATGTTGGGTTGACAATGAATAATTATTATTATCCACACTATGTTAAATCATACTCTGTTTCTAATGAGCAGATAACATTAGAAGTTACTGGAAATGGATATGGTATAGGAATTCCATTTAAGGTAAAGCCTAATACAAAGTATTCTATATTCCAAGAACAAACTTATAGTATTGGAGTGGCTTTTTATACATCAGGTGGAGAATATATATCGGATACTGTTCACACTAATTTTATTACTCCAGAAAACTGTGAAATTATTGTAGTTATTTTAAGACCTAATGAAATAAATGTGGAGACAATATATACTAATATACAGTTAGAAGAAAATGATGTTTCGACACATTATGAATCATATAAAGGTTCTAGGGCTAACATTTATATAAAAGAACCTTTAAGGTGTAAAGATGAAATGTGTGATTATGTAGATTTTAAAAATCAAAAAGTTATTAGATATATAGAAAAATTAGAAGATGGTACTTTAGAAGTTTTAAATACTCGAAAAGAAGAAGATATAGAATTACCTGATATTCTACTTAATCAAGGATTTAATAATATATTGATTGAAACTGAAGTTAGCCCAAGTAAAATAGAACTTGAATATTATAAATAAAAACATATTTAAAATAATATGTTTTTTTGATATAATAATGAATAGGTGAATGAAATGAAACAGGAAAATATTAGAAATTTTTCTATAATTGCTCACATAGATCATGGTAAAAGTACTTTAGCCGATAGAATACTTGATGTAACAGGAGCAATTACAGAAAGAGAAAAACAAGCACAACTACTTGATAGTATGGATATTGAGAGAGAACGTGGTATTACAATAAAATTAAATACAGTTCAGTTAAATTATAATTATAAAGGCGAAGATTATTTATTACATTTAATAGATACCCCTGGGCATGTAGACTTTACATATGAAGTTTCAAGAAGTTTAGCTGCGTGTGAAGGTGCAATTTTAGTTGTAGATGCTGCTCAAGGTATAGAGGCTCAGACACTTGCTAATCTTTATCTTGCTATGGAAAATGATTTAACAATTATTCCTGTTATTAATAAAATAGATCTTCCTAATGCTAATATAGAAAAAGTAAAACAAGAATTAAAAGATAATTTAGGGTTTAGTGAAGATGAAATTATTTTATGTAGTGCGAAAAATGGGATAGGAATAAAAGAATTAGTTGAAGCTGTAATAGATAGAATTCCTTCTCCTAAAGGGAAAAAAGACGATAATTTACAAGCTTTAATATTTGATAGTTATTTTGATTCTTACAGGGGAATAGTTACTTTAATTAGAGTTGTAAATGGTAGTGTAAAAGTAGGAGATAAAATTAAAATGTTTGCTACTAACAATATTTATGATGTAGTTGAAGTAGGTGTAAACACACCACATGTTAAAAAGAAAAATATTCTTACTACCGGTGAAGTAGGTTATTTATGTGCTAGTATAAAGAAAATAGAAGATGTAAAAGTAGGGGATACAATTACTAATGCAGATTCCCCTAGTAAAGAACCTCTTCCAGGATATAAACCTATGAAACCTATGGTATTTTGTGGTATTTATCCAATTGAATCAAATAAATTTCCAGATTTAAGAGAAGCTTTAGAAAAATTAAAATTAAATGATGCGTCGCTTGAATTTGAACCAGAAACATCTCAAGCATTAGGTTTTGGTTTTAGATGTGGATTTTTAGGACTTCTTCATATGGAAATAATAGAAGAACGTATTGAAAGAGAATTTGGTATTGAATTAATCGCAACTAGTCCATCGGTTATTTATGAAGTAGAACTTACTGATAGAACCATTGTAAATATAGATAGTCCTGCTAAAATGCCTGATAGACAAAAAATAAAGAGTATATCAGAACCTTATATTAGAACAAATATATTTGTCCCAAGTGAATATATTGGACCTATTATGGAACTGTGTCAAAATAAAAGAGGTAATTATGTTTCTATGGAGTACATAGATACTACTCGTGTAAATATTCATTATGAAATACCTTTGTCAGAAATAGTATATGATTTTTTTGATAAATTAAAAAGTTATACTAAAGGGTATGCATCTTTTGATTATGAAATAATTGGTTATAAAGAAAGTAATTTAGTTAAAATGGATATATTATTAAATGGCGATATAGTTGATGCTTTAAGTTTAATAGTTCATAAAGATTTTGCCTATAATAGGGGTAAAGCAATAGTAGAAAATTTAAGAAGATTAATACCACGTCAACAATTTGAAATACCAGTTCAAGCAGTAATAGGGACAAAAGCAATTGCAAGAAGTGATATTAAAGCTGTTAGAAAAAACGTACTTGCTAAATGTTATGGTGGGGACGTATCAAGAAAAAGAAAATTATTAGAAAAACAAAAAGAAGGTAAAAAAAGAATGAAAATGGTTGGTAGTGTAGAAGTACCTCAAGAGGCGTTTTTATCAGTACTTTCTATGGATGAGGAATAATATGAATTTAGAAAATAAAATAATGGATTTATATAATAGTAAAATACAAAAAGTAAAAGCAAAAAAAGTAATTAATTTACTTAAATTTGTGTTAGTAGATAATAAAACCAATCTTTATGAAATTCAATCATTAGTTCCAATAGGGATTAATACTATAAAAAAATATATATCAGAAAAGGATTATATGTTAGAGTTTTTAACAGAAGAAGAGTATGAATTGTTAAAAAGTAAAATTGATTATATTTTTGAATTAGATAAAAAAAGAGAAGAAAAAGAAGACCTTGCTTTAGTAACTAAAATAATAGATGATATTTTAAATACACGTTATAGGATACAAGATATTTGTTCAAATAATTTATGTCAACTTAATAAATTTAAAAGATTATTTGATGAAACTAATTATATAGAAGAAAATTTTGGTATAGGTGTTAAAAGAAAAATTGAAGAAAAGATAGCTAAAAACACAAGAGAAAGATTAAATGTTCCTAGAAATATGTTTATAATTGAGGATAGATATCAAATAAAAGTTGCTGAAAAGAATTTAACTTGTTTAGAACAATCAGATTATAAAAAATTATGTTATGCTAGTGATTATTTATGTAGTGGGGCTAATTTAGAATTTACTTCACAAAAAAATGAAGTTAGTACAATTGCTGCTTTTACTTTATTATCAGACAAAAAAATAGAACAATTACTAAAAAAAGAACATTATGATAATTTAAAAAGATATTTACAAATAGAAATGTTATTGTTAAGTAATGATTTAACTAATAAAAAAATAATGTTAAATGATATTGTATCAAAGTTATATCAATTTGGTATAGAGAAGTCACAAATTTTAAGTTTCTATAAATTACCAGAATATCTTTTTGATAAATTATTGTTAGAAATAATAAAATTACCACAATTTAGTAATGAAATAAAAGAATTCGTTAATATTTTATTACATAATGATGAAGAAAAGAAGATTAAGTAGTATGATGAGTGAAGCGCAGCGTATAGAAAAGGTTGAAAGAATAAAATTAATAGTAGATACTTTTCTATCATATGATCAAATATCTATTAATGAACTATCAAAGATAATGCAAATTCCTACTTCAACAATTCCAAGAGATTTAAATGACGTAGGATATATTAGTTTAATTTATTCTGATGAAGCTAGGGAAAAATTAAAACAAATAAGTGAAAGATTAAAACTTAACAAAGCTAATGGATTAGGAATAGGTGGAATTAATTCTACTATGAATAATATACCTATAAGGGATGAAAATGGAAAATTTACAGGTAATAAAAGAAGATAAATCGGTATATATACATATACCGTTTTGTGACTCAATTTGTAGTTATTGTGATTTTTGTAAATTTTTAAAAAATGATAATTGGGTTTATAAATATTTAGATTCGCTTAGTAATGAAATAAATCAAAACTATAATGGAGAAGGTATAAGTACTTTATACATAGGCGGAGGAACTCCAAGCGCTTTAGACATAAAACAATTAGATAGACTTTTTAATATTATAAAAGTATTTAATAAATCTCAAAATATAGAATTTACTTTTGAATGTAATATAGAAAATATTACAGAAGAAAAATTAAAATTATTATATGATAATGGTGTAAATAGACTTAGTATTGGTATTCAAACATTTAATGATAAATATTTAAAGTTTTTAAATAGAAATCATAATAAAGATATTATTAAAAATAAAATAAAACTTGCTAAAGAAATTGGTTTTAATAATATAAATATAGATTTAATATATGCTTTAAAAGAACAAACTATAGAAGAGTTAAAAGATGATTTAAATAGCTTTTTAGAACTTGATATAACTCATATATCAACATATTCACTTATAATAGAACCACATACTATGCTTTATATAAATAAAGAAAAAAATATAAATGAAGAGTTAGATTATGAAATGTATAATACTATAATAAATACATTAGAAAATCATAACTATAAACATTATGAAGTAAGTAATTTTGCAAAAGAAGGTTATGAATCTAAACATAATTTAACATACTGGAATAACAATGAATATTATGGATTTGGAGTAGGTGCTTCTGGTTATATAAACGATGTTAGATATGATAATACTAGAAGTATTAATGAGTATTTTAATGGGAATTATCGACTTAATGAACATAGATTAGATTTACAAGAAACTATACAAAAAGAATTTATATTAGGACTTAGAAAAATTAATGGTATAAATAAAAAAGAGTTTTATAATAAATATAATATTGACATAAAAAGTATAGATGTAGTAAGTAATTTATTAAAACAAAATAAGTTAATAGAAAATGAAAAAAACATATATATAAATCCTAAATATATATATGTTTCTAATGATATATTAATAGAGTTTATAAATTAAACTCTTTTATTTTATATAACAAAAAGAAACTGCCCCCTGAGCAGTTTCTATAAAAGAATAAAAAGGGGTTGGCTAGTGTGATACTAGCACCAATTCGCCTAATTCCGAATTGGTACTTAATATACTAATCCAAAAAAGTGCTTTTGTCAATACTTTTTTTTACTTTTTTAAAAAAAGTTTAAATTTATCATACTTAGTGTATTTTGTACCCTTTTTATTAAAGGTTTTATACAATTTTTATATACTTAATTTACATAATTATTAATAAATGATATACTTATATAGGTGATAAAAATGTCAGAAAAAATAGTAAATTTTATAGTAGGAATGTTTGGCTCTTTAGCAACTATGCCATTTATTAAAGAGATAATAGTATTTATAATATCAATGTGCCCAATATTAGAATTAAGAGGTGGATTAATAGCTGCTTCTCTTTTAGGAATGAATCCTTGGGTAAGTTATTTAATTTGTACTATAGGAAATATAATACCAATACCTTTAATACTATGGCTTATAAATAAAATATTAAATTTTATGAGAAATAGTAAAAGTAAAAAAATAAACGGAATTGCTAAATGGTTAGATAATAAAGTTGAAAAACATAAAGGTCAAATAGAAAAATATGGTTACTGGGGACTTGTTCTTTTTGTAGGTATTCCACTTCCAGGTACTGGTGCTTGGACAGGATGTTTAATTGCTAGTGTACTTGAAATGGATAAGAAAAAATCTTTCTTAGCTGCCGTTCTTGGAGTATTTATCGCATCAGTAATAATGATGTTATTATCGTTTGGAATTTTATCTAATATAATATAGGAGATTTATGAATATAGATTCTTTAAAAGGAATAGGACCTAAAACTGGTAAAATATTTAATAATGCAGGGATAATAACTATAAACGATTTAATGAGTTATTATCCTTTTAGATATGATGTAATAAAAAGAAGTAATATAAATGAACTTGTACAAGATGATAAAATAATAATTGATGGAATAGTAGAAAGTAATCCTAGTTTATTTTTCTTTAATAAAAAGATGAATAAAATGACATTTAAATTTAATATGGGTACTCATTTACTTAATGTAACTATATTTAATAGAGGCTTTTTAAAAAATAAAATAAATGTAGGAGTAAAACTTACTGTAATAGGAAAATATGATAAAATAAAAAATACAATAGTTGCGAGTGATATTAGATTTGGTTCGCTTCCAAGTGTACCTGTAATAGAACCTATATATCATTCTATAAGTAGTATTACTAGTAACCAAATAAGAAGTTATATAAATAGTGTGGATAACTTTGAAGTAGTAGAGTATGTACCATATAATCTAAAAGAAAAATATAAACTAATAGATAAAAAAGATGCAGTAATGTATGTGCATAGTCCAAAAAGTGATTTAACTTTAAAACAAGGAATGGCTTATTTAAAATATGAAGAATTATTTTTATTTATGTTAAAGATGAATAGTTTAAAAAGAAATAAAAAAAATAAGATAGGACTAACTAGATGTGTGGATAGAAAATTAATAGATGAATTTATAGGTAATTTACCTTTTAAACTTACAGAAGATCAAATAAAGTGTGTGGATAAAATATATGAAGATTTAACTAGTCAAAATAGAATGAATAGATTAGTTCAAGGAGATGTTGGAAGTGGTAAAACTATAGTAGCAATTATAGCTTTATATATTAATTATTTAAGTGGTTATCAAGGAGCCTTAATGGCACCTACTGAAGTACTTGCTTATCAGCACCTTTCTAACCTAAAAAGGATATTTAAGGATGTAAATATAAATATAGAAATACTTACGGGTAATTTAAAAGTAAAAGATAAAAAAGAAATATATAAGAAATTACAAGAAAAGAAAATAGATATAATAATAGGAACTCATGCTTTATTTAGCAGTGATGTAACTTATAATAATTTAGGTCTTGTTATAACAGATGAACAACATCGTTTTGGTGTTAATCAAAGAGCTAATTTAAAAAATAAGGGTATTACACCGGACATACTTTATTTAAGTGCAACTCCAATTCCAAGAACTTATGCACTTACTATTTATGGAGATATGGATGTATCTAGTATAAAAACAATGCCTAGTGGTAGAAAAGAAATAATAACTTATTTAAAAAAGAGTAATGATATTAAAGAAGTATTAGAATTAATGTATGAACAAATAAAAGAAAAACATCAAATATATGTAATCGCACCTTTAATAGAAGAATCAGATAAAATAGATTTAGAAAATGTGGATAAGTTAAAAGAAAAAATGCAAACTGCATTTGGTAAAGTGTGCAAAATTGGTGTAATGCATGGAAAGATGGAAAAACAAGAAAAAGATAAAGTCATGGAAGATTTTAATAATGGAGATATAACTATACTTATAAGTACTACTGTTATAGAAGTAGGTGTTGATGTTAAAAATGCTACTATGATGGTTATATTTGATTCATATAGATTTGGACTTTCTCAGCTTCATCAATTAAGAGGTAGAGTAGGTAGAAATGAAGTTCAAAGTTACTGCGTTCTTATAAGTGATAGAGAAGCAGAAAGACTAGATATAATGACAAAAACTACAGATGGATTTAAAATAAGTGAAGAAGATTTTAAATTAAGAGGTAGTGGAGATTTATTTGGAGTAAGACAAAGTGGAGATATTAATTTTAGATTGGCTGATTTTAAGACAGATTTTAATATACTTATGAGAGCTAAAGAAGATACAGAATATTTACTTGATAGTGGTATTGATAGTTATCCGCATTTAACTAAATTATTAAATGAATCTATAAATTTAGACTAAAAAAAGACAATTTAATTGTCTTTTTTGGTATCATTAATTTTTGCAGTTTGATTACAAAGAGGGTAATTTATACATCCATAAAAAGGTCCGTACTTGCTATTCTTTTTAGTTAAATAACCATTACATCTAGGACAAATTATAGGATTATGAATTATATCTGTTGAGTTATGTTTAAATTTACATTTTGGAAAATTACTACATGAAATAAACGTAGAATTATCTTTTGTATTCTTTTTAATTAATAGTATTCCTGTACGGCAAATAGGACAATTTGGATTATGCAATCTCTCATCATCTTCAATAATTTGTTTTTTTACATAATCTTTATTTATTTTATATAATTCATCTACAAAAATTGAAGGACTTAAAATAGGTATAAGTAAAATACATTTACTTTTTGTTCTAGTAAGAGCCACATAAAATAAACGTCTTTCTTCCGCAAATATAAAATCTTCTTTAGAAAGTGTTACATAATTTAAGATAGGATCATCAGACATTTTATTTGGAAAACCTGCAATAAAATTATTCATATTACATATTATAACGCCATCATATTCAAGACCTTTTGCTTTATGTATAGTTGTGAAAACTACAGGAAAATTAAATATTTCAGACAAATCATATTCTTTATCAAATGTTTTTACATTAATATATTTTTTTAAATCAGAGTTATTTCTTCCTAGAATAGCAATTTTTTTGCACCCTAATTTTTTAAGTTCATTTATAGCTTTCTTAGTTGCTACTAAAACATCTTTTTTATAATAATAATACTCTATAGGTTCAGCTAATGAAATATTAGATACTATACTTTTTTCTAATTGTTCTTTTTTATTCTTCATAACAAAAGCGCTTGATATATTAATTAATTCTTGACTATTTCTGTATGTTTTATTTATATTTACAATTTTTGGATGTTCAAAATATTTTGGAAAATTAACAAATAAATCTAAATCACAACCAGAAAATCTATATATACTTTGCCAATCATCACCAACTGCAATTATTTTTGAATTATTAACTTCTTGTAAAGCTTTTACTAAATTATATCTAGAATAAGAAATATCTTGAAATTCATCAATAATAATATAAGAAATTTTTTTATTGTATAAACCATTTTTTACTTTTTCAGTAGCTAAATTAATCATATCATCAAAATCAATTTGATTTTCTTCTTTTAATTTGTTTTGATACTTAATATAAATATCTTTAATTAAATTTAATATTAAGTAATTTCTATTGTTCTTTTTAGAATCTTCTAAAAACTTATCCATTTTATCTAGTGAATAATTATTTCCTTTAAATAGTTTTATAAATTTTTGTATTAAGGTATAAAAAGATTTTAATTCATCATTTTCTGATGCTGTTATTATATGTGCTATTTCGTTATAATCTAATTGCTTATATTTTACATTATATTTTTTTAATTCATTGTCAATTCTAGAAAAAATAGAGTAATCCTTAAAATTGTAAGAATAAGTTTCTATTAAATTAGTTTTATGAATTTTATGAATTTGTCTTTTTATTTTTATTTGCTCTAAATATCTTTGTTCCTCAAATTCAGAATATTGAGGAGCAGCACCTTTTTCATTTATACCAAAATGTTCTAAATAAATATCATAATCATTTAAATAAAAATCAGGGTGATACTGTCTATAATTTTGATTTGCAGTATCATATTTATATTTTGCTTCATATTCATATGATATACCATTAATAAATAGATAATTAGCTATTACTAACTCTTCATAACTTCTAACTGTTTCGTTATTTAAAGTAGTTAAATCACCATTATTTTTTAATGTTTTATAATTAGTATATTTAGATTTAATAGTTTCTAGGTCATAACCATTTTCAATTTCATAAATTTCTCCTAAATTTTTGTCATCAGGATTAGTAGGTATGTGCATATATAAAGCACAAAATTCAATAAAATATTTTAATTTTTCAGGTTCTTTATAAATATCTGATTTTAAATACTTTAAAATAATAGAGTGTAAAAGAGTTTCTCTAGCAACATCTTTCTTTATTTCATTTTCATTTAATATATCTAAACCTAATTTATGAAATGTAGTACAGTTTACTAAATCATTGTTTAATTTCTTTTTAAAATTATTTACTGCTGAATTAGTAAATGAAATAGTAATTATTTCATTTGGTTTAATATTTTTCTTTTCAATAAGAAATTTTGTTTTACCTATAATTGTAGTAGTTTTCCCGCTACCAGCACCAGCTACGATTAAAGTATTATCTTCATCAGTTAAAATAGCTTTTCTTTGATCATTATCTATTTTATATTCAAATAAGTTATCAAAATATTCTTTTTGATTAATTAATTCTCGTTTTATATATTCTTCATTATATCTATCTATATTATTTTTTAAATTTTTATAATCATTCTTGAATTTTTTATAACAAAAACTAATAATTTTAGTAAAGTTATATAAATTATTAAATTCATTTTTTATTTCTAAAAACTTAGAATAGGGGATATAATCTTTTTTTAAAGTTTCTAATTTATTATAAAATGAGTCTATTTTATTTTGAATTTTTCTAAGGATATAATTGATAATGGTAATTAATATAAATATTAATATCATTATTAGCATATTATCACACTCACTTACTATTTTATCTTATAAAAAAATTATAACACGAAATTAAACATATAAATAGTATTTTATGATAAATAGTAAAAAAATGAGATCCTCTCGGCTGTCTTCAGGTCGTTTGTTTATAAGAAAAAAGATGTCTAAACTTGACATCCTATTATCCATTGAACCCAACCTCTTACAGTACTAGCCCTTCTATTAAATACTTCGTTTTCTTTACCATCTTTATTAAATTTTGGTATGTCCGTATATTCTTTCATAAGTTCGATAATAAACTTTTTGTTAGGTAATTTTTTATTTTCCAAATAATATTTGTATGTAAAGTAAAATACTTTATGTTTCAAAATTAGTGAAATCAATTGTTCATTTCTATTTTTTGTATCAGCATTAATTATTGTAAAACCATCCGTAGTTAATTTATACTTTCCATAATTTCCTTCTATTAACCCTAAATATTTAGCAGCCGATAAATAGTAACTACCTTGTCTAGTATCAAATTCATAAAATTCAGCTACATCTTCAGAATTAATATTTTCATCAAGTATATCCAATAAACCAAAAACTTTAGCAAAAGAATCTGCTTGTGGAAAAGGCATTTCACTTTGTTTTTTTTCTTCTTGCAACTGAATATTATTAAAAATTCTTAATTTTAGCTCTTCAGAAGTTTCATTAGAAATTATAAATCTTTTAATTTCTTTTAAAGATAATGAATTATAATTATTTAAATCTAAAAATTCATAAACAAAAAAATTATATATTCCGTTTTCATATCCAAAGAAAATTGGAACTACTTTTTTATTTACTTTATTAAACCAATGTCTATAAGGATAATACAGTTGACGAATTATGAAATCATCAGGAAGATAATTCTTCGCTTCTATTAATACCACGTTTTTTTTACCTTCATAGCCACCATCTATTTCCATAGCAGGTTTCTCTATAGTAATAGATTGTGTTCCTAAATCGCCATCAATATCAAATTTAAATCCTGTTGCTCTCATCTTCCCTTGTATAGTTTCAACCACTTCTTCTCCAATAGTATCTTTAATCATTCCTGATAAAAGAGCAACATTTAATGCATTACTCTCTGAATATATGTTATCTGGATCTATTGTTTCTATATAAGAAGGCATTTGTTTTTTTATTGGAATAACATCTTCATACTTAGTATTTGAAATATTCTTAAACAAATTATACTTACCAATAATATATTCACCATTTTTAATAGGTAAAATTCCTAATTTATTTTCTTTGAAAATTTTAGGTAATTGTTTTGAATAATCAAATTTAGT
Organism: Bacilli bacterium; assembly: GCA_045636225.1. Classification (GTDB taxonomy): domain Bacteria; phylum Bacillota_I; class Bacilli_A; order RF39; family UBA660; genus UMGS1613. Next base: position 27,928 of record JAZTXB010000047.1, on the reverse strand, counting down.
CATTAATCTTGGCTCTTTATATTTTCTAATATCATCAGCCGTTATTTTAAAATAACCTTCACTATTTATATTATTTATAATATCAAAATCAAAAAATATTTCTTCCCATAATTCCGAAACAGTTTTCTTAGACATAACACTAATCACCTCATTAAGTTATCGTTGCTAACAACAGTTTAATTATATCATAGTATTCGAACAAAAGGCACTCTTTTTTATATTTAAAGCCAGTATTTATAATGGTTTAATAAACTAGACTTGGTACTTTAGGTACCAGAAAAAGTATCTAAATGGTACCTAAAATGTACCTAATACAACTGGGTTGTAAACTTGCAAACCCTTGTAAACATTGGCTTTATAAAGCATAACACAAAAAAATGGAGCCTTTCGGCTCCTTCAGGGGGATTATAAATTCGTTGTTTTGATAGTACAAAAATGGCTTTTACTGGTCAAAAATGGCTTTAACAAGCCAATTTAGGCCATTTCAGTTCACCTAAATTTGAAAAAATGTTACCTTTTTGTTACCTCGAAAAAACATTGTAATATTTTATAGCAACAACTATTTAGTATGAAAAACTTGATAATTATTATTACTTATTACCATAACTTTTTTCCATAAGAATATCGCTATTTCTTGATATTTTAAATTATCAATTTTCTTGACTTGAGCAAACAATTTTTCTTCATCTAAATCTGCTGGTATTCCCTCATTATATACAACTAAATTATAATTATCATACTTTATATTATGTTCTGCAAATTTAGGAATATATTCATTTATTAATTTTTTATTTTTATGCAAAATAATCTTAATAATGTTGTCATATAATTCATTATCATTTACAAACCAACAAAATACCGGAATTACTTTTTTATCATTATTCTTTCCATAATAAGGAATTTTACAAAATTTAAAACTTATCGAAATATCATATCTGTTCCTTGTAAATATTTCTAATTCTATATTCTCTTCATTACATATTTCATTAGAAAGTGAATCTATAAATTCTACTATCGTCATTTTTTCTTTTTCATTTCCAATTAAGTAGACATCTCCAAGCTTTTCTTTTTTTTCGTTAAGATAATAATTATCTCCAATAAATATATTTTTTATATAATTACTATTATTAATTATTAAATCTTTTAATTCATCAAGATTATAAAATGAGATCGTTACATTTTCTGCTTTTCTTCTACCTAAACGATGATATGCTTCTTTAAAAAAATTATTCTCAAGGTATTTTTCTACAAGATTTACATATTCTTGATGTTCTTTTTCTGAATTTTGCTGAAAATATCTTGTAACTTCTACTGCGAAAAATTTATTTTCAAATTCAAAATAACAATCCGGTATATCAATACCACTATCTATATATACAGGTGCAAATTTATATTTATATATCATATATTTTGTTGTAAAAAATTTTTCTTCATCTTTTATATTTGTGAATTTACTAAACTTCATAGGTGTTCCTTATCTATTTAATGTATTATATATTTTATAAATCATTTATTCCAAAAAATATTTTTGAAATTATTTTTCTGTCCGGATATTCTATATTTTTTAATGTCGAAACAAATTGATCTCTATCATAAATCAAATATTTTTTTTCAATATTAACAACATCATTTGCAATTGTAATAACAGTATAAAATGTTTCTTCATCTTTTCTACAACCGCTACTTCCAGCATCAAATAATTTTTTATTGTTTATATTCACATCAAAACTTTTGTGTTCATGACCAATAAACATATAATTTGTATCAATTTTATCAAACTGTTCACTAATTCTAGCATCTTTAACAATACTTAGATCTTCTAATGGATATTCATCTTTTGAATTATCATCAATTAAAAAATGTTGAAATAAAAGTTTTATATTATTTTTAGTTATTTCTATTTTCATTGGGCATTTGTTAAGAAAGTCTATATAATCATCTTTCAATTGTTCTTTAATCCAGTTTTGATGTTTTATTTCTCCTTCTCCCATTTCATCATCTATTTGTGTTCCTTTTATATAATACAACTCATGATTTCCTAAAACCATTTTATAATTATTATCGATTATCAAATCAAGACACTCTTTTGGATTAGGTCCCATTGCAATGACATCACCTAAACAAATAACTTCATCAAAATTATTTTTATTAATATCCGCAACAATTGCTTTTAATGCTTGTAAATTTCCATGTATATCAGAAAAAACTGCGATTTTCATAAAGTATTCACCTCTCAATATAATTATACCATACAAATCAACCAAAACTATTTGGACTGACTCAAATTTATCAAAAAGTCTTATTTTATAAGCATTTATGAAGATTAATTTTTGTAAAATTGGCTTTTAGGTAACACTTAAGCAACAAAAAATGTTACCTTTTTGTTACCTGAAATAGTATTTTTTAGATAACAAATCCTTGTAAACCCTTGATTTTATTGATAAAAACAAAAATGACTAGCCTCTCGGCTAGTCTTCAGGGGGCCAAAACCTTTCATATATGAAATAAATTATTGCTAATTAAATCCTTATATTTTAAGCAATTATAAATTAAATCTAATTATAAAAATTTATATAATTTTAAGAGATTTTAGTGATTGAGTACCTAAATGGGTACCTAAAATTAAAAATAATACTACTAATATTCTTCACAAAAGAAAGGAATTGAAATTATGAAAATAAATTATAAAAAATATGGAGATTATTACTTACCTGATTTAGCACTTGCTGAAAAAGAAAATAAACAATTAAATAAATATGGATTATTAAGATTAGAATATTTAAAAAATCATAAGAAAGCATTATTTCAAGAATTACTAATGAAAGATAAACTAAACGAACATCTTTTTTCAGTAAGTAAAGAAGCAGAAAATAAAGTTAATTATTTAATAAATGAACTAATAGAATTTGATGATACTATTACTGAAAAATTAAAAGCTAAAAATCAAATGTTATGGATTCAAAAAATGAATACTTGTAAAAACATTGCTGAAGAAATAGTTTTAAGAGAAATCGTATATGGAGATGAAATATGATTAAAGGTAAAGAAGATATAACTGATAAAGAATTTAAAGAAATATTATTACCATTTTATAACAATTATAATGAGTATCTTATTAACTTTGTTATACCCGATACAATAGCATTTTATTTAGCAAATGGACATAGTAGAAATTGTTTATCAGATTGTCCACTTCGTAATCATATCAACTCTGCAATAGATGTATTTAATGTTAGATGTAATATTGATAAGTTAATACCACAAATCGAACTAATTTTAAGAATTAAATATAATTTAAAAATCGTAAATATCACTAAATTAAAACTAATTAATTATAATTAAAAAAATAAGCACTATCTTTTTTCAGATAGTGCTTTAAATGCCTTTAAGGGAGTAAGTTTCTGTCTGTGCCAGCACTGAATTCTTACTCCCGCAACAATTCATATATGGGAATTTTCCCAACCCCTATGCAAAGAAAGAGGCTTAATTAATATATTAGAGAACATTACATACTCGCTGAAAAAATAAAGCCAATGTTATTTTGCATTTCTTTATATTTCTAATTGTTGTTATTAATTATTTCTATCATTTTCTCTATAGATGTAATTAATTCTTCATTGCAATAACTATGATCATCATCCGGATGATCAATGCAATTCCTTATATATGTTGAAAGTGTATCATAATGTTTAGTATGCGTAGGACTAATCTGTTTAACATATTCTTTTAGAGGAACATTTTGATTTTTCAACCATTCATCTGTTTGTAAAATATTGGGATTATCAATTAACTGCCCATTATTATCGGAAACAAAATTTTGTTGTATATATCCATAAAGCAAAGTATGGAAATCTGTAGTATATAAGTCAAAAATACTATATTTTATTTCTGCCAATGTTATAGTTGGTAAAATTGTGCCTGGCCCATTTTTATAGAATTTTTGAGTAGTATTATCTTTTATTTTTATTACTAAACTATCATTATAATTTAAAACATTAGATAAAATATGCTCCGAATGAGTTGCGACAAACATTTGTGATGTTTGAATATTTTCTTCCGAAAATATATTTTTATAATACTCAAATATTGTTTCTTCCCATTTAGGGTGCATACTTATTTCAGGTTCGTCAATAAATACAGGAACACCTTTTAAACTATTCTTATTTCTAAGTAAGTAAATTCCTCTAAATATAACTTGTTTTTCCCCAGAACTTAATGATGAAATTTCTATTTCATTATTATTTTTTTCAAATATTGGAATAGAATTATTTCTAATTTCTTTGTATTTTATTGTGTCTTCAAACATTTTTTCAAACGCATTAGTAAATCTTTTTAACCTGGTGTGATAAATGTTATCAGGAACAACTGCATTTCTATGACTCCCTATCCAAGAATCAACGTCACAGCTATCTTGTATTGCTATATCAACTAGAAGTTGTATAATTTCTGATGCCATATCATTAGGGATAGAATTATTATCATTATCTAATGTCTTATTAGTTATTCCTTGAATAGTATTTCTAGGTTTATAATTTATATCCACATTAGAATATAATCCATTTATTTTTAAAGAGATAACTCTGTCTGTAGAGCCAGCTCTTTTAACGTTTTTTATCTTATTTCCATTACTTAAAAAAACTAAATTATTAGAAGTGTTTTCCTCAGCGTTTTTTGATATAGTTAAAATCGCTTCATTTATCTTTATATCATCATTGTTAATATCACAGTAGTTTTCTGTTGATAAATCTACAATTATCTCATGTGTTTTTTGAGAATAAATACCATAATTTGCAAAGAAAGAAAAATTACTAACGTTATGTAATTCCTCTAATAACTTTGTTTTTCCGCTACCATTTTCTCCTGCAAAAATAATATTATTAACTGGATTGTTCCCGTCAATTGTAAAATCAAAAAACTGATTCCCAAATATTTTATGATTGTAAAATTTTATTGATTTAATTCTTATCATTTTTACACCTAAATTTCTTTCAATTCATTATTATTTACTATGACTCCGTGTTCATCATGCACGGCATATATTTTTTCCTTATATTGTTTTTTCTTTTCTTTAATAAACTCTTGCTTCCTATTTGCATGAGGGACAATTATGCCGTCAATTAGTTTCAATCCTGTAAAATCAGTTAAATTCACATCATTTTTATCGTACGCTAGAGCTAATTCAATAGTGTTTCCTAAAACAATACTTCCAGCACTAGACCCAACATAAATTAATCCATTATTTATAGCCTCTTTTAATTTTATATCAAATTTAGTATCTCTAATTTTTTTCAGTAAGTAAAATGTATTTCCACCCATCATATATATCATATCAAACAAAGATAAATTTATATCATAATCCATTTTGTACTCTTTAATATTTTCTTTTTTTATACCTAAATTTAAAATAGTTTGAAATTCTTCTTCAATCCAACTTGTATCAGAATCATCTTCACCATCTATTGCTGTAGTTATGTATAAAACTTTAATATTTTCAATTTCTTTATTTAGTAATTTATAAAACTCTTTTTTTACATCTTCATTTATTATCCCACAAGAAGTTAGTACTATTTTTTTATTCATTAACATTCTCCTTAGTTTTTCTATAATAAGTTGTTAAATCTGATGATTTAAAATTTAATTTATTTAATGATTTCATCATAACTTCATTTTCATTCCCTACAAGATTTGTTATAAAATTACATTCTTTTTCTCTTGTCTCTAATTCTTGTAATAACATTTTTAATATTCCTTGTTTTCTATATTCATTTTTAACATAAGCTTGTGATAAATAAATTCCTTTTCCACAATTTGCCCAATAAATATAAGAATATAAAACAAATCCTGCAATATTATTATCAATTTCAGCAATAATAACTTTACAAATTTTATCTTCAAATAGATCTTTATCAATGTTGTTATCAAATGTACTATCATTAAGTCCTGATAATATATTTATTTCTCTATTTGCATTTAAAATAAATTCTTTATCTTCTAATTTAGCATTTCTAAAATTTATATCCATATCTTATCTCCTTATTTCTAATGTTTATCATCTGTTTTTTTATCAGTAAGTTTTAATTGTTTTACTTTGCTTGCTTCTAAGTTAGAATTATTTGTTAAAAACTCTTTATTTGCTCTTATAAATGAAGGGCTGCACGTAATATAATCAATATCAAGTGTGCTATAGTATTGAACATTTTCTAAATAATTTCCATGTTCTCCACATACACCAACAACTATATTTGGATTAATACTTCTTGCTCTAAATATAGTTTCTTCAATTGCAGATTTAACTTCATCTGTTAATTCTTGAAATTCTATTGAATTATTATCTCTAGTTAATCCTGTTGCACTTTCAGTCAAATCGTTAGTTCCGATTGAAATAAAGTCAGCTTCTTTTGCTAATTCATCTGCATCATTACTCATTGTTGTATTTTCTATCATTGCACCAATTTTTAAACTTTTTAAATTATACTTTTCAGACAACTTCATTATTTCCTTTTTTATATCAGTAAATTCATATGATGATCTTAACATTGGAATAAGTAAATTAACATCTATATTCATTCCATCTAATGTTTCAAAAATTGCTTCAACTTGAGTGGCTAAGACTTTTTTATTTTTACATAAAATAGCTGCACCTCTTAAGTACTCTACATATTCTTCATCATAATAGTCATCAAATGTTAAACCAAAGTTTCTTAAATATTCTTTTAGTTTAAAATCTAATAATCTAAATACTATAGGTTGATTTGAATTTGATTTTAATATTTCTTTAACTTGTTTAATTTGTAATTCTTTAATTCTCTTTAAATTTTCTTTTTCCACTTCATCACTAGGATAATCTAATAATTCAACCATCTTTTTTACATCATTTATATTTGTAAAAATATGTTCCGTTCTTACTAATCCAACTCCATCAGCATCATTTTCAATTGCAGATTTTGTCATTTGTTCATTATCTGCATTAGCCATTATCAAAACATTTCTTGATTTAATTTTTGATGAAGTAACAGTTTTAGGATTATAATCATAATCAAATTGAACTCTTCCTTTTTCATCTACTACATATCTTTCACCATTTTCATTAACTGCTAGTGTTAAATCCATATCATCTAATTTTGCTATTGACCATCCCAAGTTGATAACTGTATGATGTCCAAATTTTGTACCTGTAGCATCTACTAGCGATAAATCAATCGGCTCATCTATAATAGCATTTTTTAAGTTAGTATAACTAATAGACTCAGAATTAGAATTTACATTTATTAATTTTACTCTACGATTATTGTTTTCAAAATATATACAAGATGTTTTAACTTTTGAGCAATCTAATATAGGCTGCCCTTCAAAAGGGAATGGAAATTTATCCATATCCATTGAACCAAATCTTCCTTCAACTGCAACATTTCCATCAAATACAAACATTCTTCTACTTTTATTGACCCATTGTAAATTTCTAATTTCTTCTGGGGCAACATTCATATATGCTTCACGTGCTGTTAAAGTACCATTTAAAACTGCTAATACATCTTCTTTTTTGAAACCTATGAATTCCATAGTTTTAATAAATAGTTGTTGTTTATCTTCATCAGTCATATGATCCCAATCGTTACTTCTATCATAGTCTAATGTAGTATACCAGTGTTTTTGGTTATCACTTATTTTTAAATTTGAAAAATATATATTTCGATATCCATTATCTGTTTGAATCATCTGAGCATAATCTAAATCAAATCCATCTTTCTTTTGTTTTCCAACTGTTACTCCTAAAGTTGTAAATACACGTGCTTCAGAATGGTTAGCATATCCTCTCATTCCAAATATCCCGCCACCATCTACTTTTTTCATTGGACAACAATTGCCATTATAAAATTCGAAGTTAGGAATAGAATGTTCATAATGTTCCATTTGTCTTTTATGCAAATCATATCCGTATTCAATCAATTTACTTATTTCTTTATTATCTTTTATTTCTTCACGACTTAACATTTTTTTACCTCCCTGAATATTAATAGTTTTTATAAGGGTTTGGGATAGTTCCCACGATAGAATTTCGTACAGGAGTAGAAATTCATTGCTTGCTAGACAATAACTTTATGACAGAGTGACAAAAGTACGAGAGCCACATGCAGTATCTATATAGATGTCATACTGTCATTACTTACTGAAAAAAAATTAATTATTACCTAACATTTCATTTAAATTTTCAATTGAGTTTTGATGACTTTCTATTGATTTAGTATTCTCATCAATAAATTCATTTAGTTTTTTTATTACTTGTGTTTTTTCTTTTTTAGAAAGTTCTGATAAACATTTTAAGTTATTAACATCACAATTTTCTAACAATTCTTTTAAAACTAACTTAATATATTTTTGTTCTTGTACAAGATTTATTAAATCTTCCATCATTAATATTGAAGCATCTTTATTTCTAATTGCTAAACTATAATAATTGTTATCTGCAATTGCTTTTATTTCTTCTTTACTATAATCACATAATTCCATCAAGTTTCTATAATCAAGATTTAAAACAACGCTTAATTTTCTTAATGACAATATATTAGGCTTTTTTCTTTCTCCTTTTTCTATCTTAGCGACAGTATTATTATCGATACCAGTTCTTCTAGATAATTCTCTTTGAGAAATTCCCAATTTTTCTCTAGCTTTTTTAACAACACTAGCCAAAGTTTTATCTTTCATTAAAGTACACCTCTTTTTGCTTTTTATATATTAATTTTACCATAAATTATATTAATCAACAATAGATTTTGTCACTAAACTCACAAAAAGTATTGACTTAAATTATTTTTATATGATAATATGTAATTGTGAGTGTACTCACAATATAATTTCTTTTTTTAGTTGGTAATCACTTACATAGATAAAAGGTTATCATTTTTATCTAGAGTTTAAACGAAAGGAGGAATAATTTTATATGAACGCTAGAGAAACTTTAAAATTAATTAGCAAGCAATGGTGTGATATAAATGATTTAATGAAGCTTGCAGAGATTGGTAAGAATAATGCTGTTAAGTTAAGACGTGAGATAAAAGATGAACTAATACTTAAAGGCTACACTCTACCAAACAACAGATTACCAATGATTGAAGTCGTTAATAAATTAAAAATAAATATTAATTATTTAGAAAAGATGGCTAAAGAAAATTTATAGGAAGGAAATTATATGAAAACAATTGAAGAATTAAAATGTAGTATTGTCGATATTAATTATATTATTGAAGATATGATTAGAGAAAATGGTTTATATTGTTTACTTGGAGAAGCTAAAGTTGGTAAATCTGCTATTGCTCTCCAAATAGCAAACTCTGTTGCTAATGGATTTCCTTTTCTAAATTTAAAGACTAATAAAACTCCTGTTTTATATTTAAGTACAGAAATGAATCCATCAGAGACTATTAGTAGAATTAAGTTTATGGAATTAGATTTAAATGATAAATATTTCTTTTATACTTTCCCAGAAGATAATTTAACTCAAATAAGTATCTTGAAAGTTGAAAAAGAAATTGCTGAATTTAGTGAAAAGTATAATGGCAAATTAGTATTTATTGATATGTTTAACGGAATTAATTTTGGTAATAATTATGATTTAAATAATTATCAAGATATGAGTCAAAATATATTTCCACAATTAAGAAAACTTTGTAATAACTATAATGTTGCTATTATTATAGTTCATCATTTAAATCGTAAAGGCAAATCTTTAGGTAGTACTGCTATTGATACTTGTGTAGATGGTAAAATTGCATTAAAACAAGATGAAAATATTAAATCTACTTTTTACTTAAAGTATGAAAGCAGAGATTACCCTAGTAAAGATTACGTACTGAAAAGAAATGAAAACTTGATACTTAAAATTGATAGCTTGGCTGATGAAGTATGGAATGAAAACATTATGACTTTCTTTAGATATGCAATTAGTTTGAAAGAATTTACTTTTACTGCATCTGATATGGTTAGTAAATTAAAGTTAAATGTTATTCCATCAACTTTCGGTAAGTTACTTGCAAATCATAAAGAAGAACTTGAAAGAAATGGTCTTGTAATAGAAAATAAACGAACAGCAACAGAAAGATTATATACTGCTAAATATAAGGAACCTTTAGAATTTTATAGCAATGATTTAGATTCAAAGGAGGAATACTATGGCAGTTAAATTATTAGATAAATCAGAGTGGACAAAAGATGGCCGTAAATGGATATTTTATGACTATGTAAAGAATTTAGATGGAACAAGAAGAAAATATAAGTCAAAGAAGTTTTTCACTAAAACAGAGGCTTTAAATGCTGAAAGAGAGTTTCTTACTCTTAATACAGAAAGAGCTGATAATAATCGTAATATGACTTTTAAAGATTTATACACTTTGTTCTATGCTTATAAAGAAGACAAAGTTAAATTTACTACTTTAAAAACTTATAGGGATAGACAGAAATTCTTTAAAAATTTAGAGAATGTTAAATTAAAAGATTTTAATATAGAACATTTTGAAAAGTGGAAAAAAGAAATTAATTCTTATGGTTATACAACTAATCATAAAAATCATCTATTTAAATTCTTTAAAGAATTATTAAACTATGCTAGCAAATGGTATAACTTTAACTTTACTACTACTTACAATAAAATGACTAATTTTACTAATCCAAATGAAATGCCTAAAGAAATGTTATTCTTTACCTATGAAGAATTTAAAAGTTTTATATCTGTAGAAGAAGATATTTTATATAAAACAATGTATGAAACTTTATATTATTGTGGTCTTCGTAGAGGTGAATTAAGAGGTCTTACTTGGAATGATATTGATTTTGGTAATAGTTATTTAAGAGTTAATAAAAATGTAGTTGCCACTCAAGGTGATGAAAACAAACCTTATATAGTAACTACACCGAAAACGAAATCTAGTATAAGAGAAATCCCTATACCTAAAGTATTACTCGATGATTTAAAAGAATTATATAAAGTTTGTGAAAAGTATTATGGATTTAATAATAAGTGGTATGTATTTGGAGATACCGATCCAATTACTAATGGTAAAATTAGAAGTCGTAAAAATAGAAATTGTAAACTAGCCGGTGTTAAACAAATAAGGATTCACGATTTTAGACATAGTTGTGCATCATTACTAATTAATAGTAATGCAAGTATAAATGTAGTTGCAAAATATCTAGGGCATACAAAAATAGATGAGACATTAAATACTTATTCCCATCTATTTAAAAATAAAATGAATGAAATTATCGACATTATCAACAAACTAAATTAAAATGGGTACCTATTTGGGTACCTAATACATATATGAAATGGCTTGGAGCCCTTATAAACAAAGTATCCCAGCCTCTCGGCTGGGATTTCAGGGGGTTTTGGTTGTGTGTCCTTCACATATAAGCGTCGTAAAGAACACTAGGTATGTTACCATACCTATAATAAGTATAAATTAATTTTTTTAATTAGTCAAGTTGTTAAATTAAATTTATTTAAATTCGTGAATTTTCATTTTGAATTCCGTTTTATCTTTTAAAATTGAAATAAGTGTGATTATAATATATATTATTGTTTAAATAGTAATATGTGCTATAATATTACTAGGTGAATGTTATGCTAGATATAATAGATAATAGGAAAGTAGAATTATCAAAAAAATTAAGTTTAAATATAGATAGTGTATTTGTAGAACAAAATGGTAATTTAAAAATTAAGTTTTATAAGGAAGAAAAACTACATGAACTTAGAAGTTGTTCTAAATTATTAGTTGCTATGGCACTTGGTATAGCTATAGATAGAAAAATGAAAATAAATAATGAAGAAATAAGTTTAAATACAAGAATATATCCTTTAATAAAAGATATATGTAATATAACAAATATAAATAATATAGATAAAATAAAAGAATGGACTATTAAAACTTTATTAACACATCAAACTGGTTATGAATTCCAAATGTTTTCAGAAAAATATTTATTAGATATAGATAAAGATAAAGTTTTAGATTATGCACTTAATTATGATATTAAATATGAACCAAATAAGAGATATGCATATAACAATGTTGAACCATTTTTGATATCTGTTATTTTTAGTGAATATTTTAATATTAATTTATCTGATTTCGTTAATGAAAATATTTTTAAAAAACTTAATATAAATGAATATAAATGGGATAATTATGGTAAGTATTGTATGGGGGCTACAGGATTATATTTAAAACATACTGATTTTCATAAGATAGCTAAATTATTACTTAATGATGGTAAATATGAAGGAAATCAAATAATCTCATCATACTGGATAAATGAAATGTGCAAGTGCCAAGTAGATACCCCAGATTATTATAAGCCAGAAAGAGTATTACCTAAGATAGGCGCAGGATATTTTACATTTATATCTCGTGATAATATTGTTTTTAGAGATGGTACAAATGGACAATATATAGTTTTGGATAAAAATAAAAATTTATTAATTACTATTATGGCAAGTGAAAAAGAAATGAAGAATGTTACTGAAATATTAAGAGGAATAATATAGGTGATAAAATGAATGATTTAATAATAAGAAAAGCACAAATAAATGATTTAGAATATATTCAAGAATTGAATAATGAATTATTTAAATTAGAAAAAGAAAATTATGATTCTACATTAGTTAGTAATTGGCCATTAACAGAAGAAGGTAAAAATTACTTTGAAGATTTAATAACTAATCATTATGTAGTAGTAGCAATATTAAATAATGAAATTGTTGGATACTTAGCCGGTACTATAAATGAAAAAGGTGCTTATGAGAATATACAATATGGTGAAATAAATAATATGTTTATAAAAAATAATTGTAGAGGTTATGGTATTGGTAAAAAGCTAGTTAATGAATTTAAAACTTATTGTAAAGAAAATGGTATAGATAATTTAACAGTAACTGCAAGTGCTAAAAATAGTAATGCTATAAGTTTTTATAAAAAAAATGGTTTTGAGGATTTTAATTTAACACTTACTATGAATATTGAGGAGGAATAGAAATGAAAACAATAGTGATTACAGGTGGTAGCGATGGCTTAGGAAAAACATTAACTGAATTTTTATCAAGGGAAAATAATGTTATTATTCTTGCCACAAATGAAGAAAAATTAAATGTTGTATCAACCAATAATAATTGTTCTTATAAAGTATGTGATGTAAGTGATTATGTTAAAGTTGAAAAAACTATAAATGAAATTGTAAATGATTATAATAAAATAGATGTATTAATAAATAATGCTGGTTTATGGATTCAAGATGAATTAGATACAAATGATTATGATAGAATACAAGATGTAATAGGAGTAAATTTACTTGGGACAATAAATGCATCAAAATCAGTAATACCATCTATGAAAGAAAATAAAGATGGATTAATAATTAATATTAATTCACAAGCTGGAATTAATCATAAAGCAGAAAGAACAGTTTATAATGCATCTAAGTGGGGTGTAACTGGTTTTTCTAAATCTTTACAAGATGAAGTAGCAAAATATGGAATAAGAGTTACTAATGTAATGCCAGGAATGATGAAAACTGATATGTTTAATAAAATGAATATAACTAAAAATATGGATAATGGATTAGATACAAAAGAAGTAGCTAGATTAATTAAATTTATTATAGATACACCAAGTGGCGTTATGATACCAGAAGTGGGGATAAAAAATATAAATAATTAGAAGGGATAGTATTTTATGAAATTATATATAACAAGACATGGACAAACTGATGGTAATGTATACAAAATAATGGATGGAATAAGGGATATTGATTTAAATGAAAAAGGAATAGATCAAGCAAAAATTACAAGAGATAATCTAAAAAATATTAATTTTGATTTAATAATATGTTCACCGCTTACTAGAACTAAACATACTATGGAAATAATAAATATTAATAATAATCCAGTAATCTATGATGAAAGAATTATTGAAAGAGATTGTGGTGAATTTACTGGATTAGGGTTTGATAGTTTAGATAGGGATTTATACTGGAATTATCATGATAAAACTATATATGAGAAAGCTGAGACGATGCAGCACTTATTTAATAGAGTTTATAGTTTTCTAGATGAAATTAAAGAAAAATATAAAGATAAAACTATTTTATTAGTAACTCATAGTGGTGTTACTAAAGTTATAAATTGTTATTTTAATGGTATTCCTAATGATGGTAATTTACAGGTTTTAGGACTTGATAATTGTGAAGTAAAAATATATGAAATATAGAGAGATGGTTTTTTATGACTAAAGAATATTTTGATGTGTTAGATGAAAATGGAAATAAAACTGGAAAAATAAAATTAAGAAATGAAGTACATAGAGATGGAGATTGGCATAGAGGTGTTCATATTTGGATTATAAATAATAATGGCGACATACTTCTTCAAAGAAGATGCGCTAATAAAGATTGCCATCCTAATATGTTAGATATTTCTAGTGCAGGTCATTTAACTGCCGGAGATGATTCATTAACTGGTGCAATAAGAGAGTTAAAAGAAGAATTAAACTTAGATGTAAAGGAAGAAGAATTAAAGTTTATTAAAACATTCAAAAAAAGTTCAATAAATGCAAAGAATTTTATTAATAATGAATTTGCTGATATGTATATTTTAAAAACTGATAAAACTATTAATGATATGACTTATCAAGAAAGTGAAATATCAGAAATATTTTTTGTTCCTTATAAAGAATTTAAAAAAATGGTAGAAAATAAACAGCCAGATTTATTGATGCATACAGAAGAGTTTGAGATTTTGTTTGAATTGTTTGATTCACTTTATTTATAAGAACAATGCAATTACATGTATTTTTTTTGTTACATATTTTAGAATTAAAGTCTTATAGACTTTTTTAAGTTTTAAAAAATTGTAAAATTATCTATCAAAAAAAAGAAAAATAAGATATAATATAATTACTGATAGAGTAAGGAAGTATGCGGTATGTTAAAAATAAAGAATTTAGTTTTTATATGTATTTGTTTATGTACTTGTATTGTTTTTGGTACTCATAGCACATTAGCACTTGAAATTCCACAAATGGGAGATAAGATAGAACTAACAAAATGCGAGTTAAGTGAATCGTATCTTGAATGGGAGAAGTTAACTGAAGATGAGAAACAAAAAACGATTATGCCGCCTATGTGTAAAGTTAGTAATGTAAAAAAAATTAAGACAAAGAATAATTTGTTTTCAAAAGGATTAGGTGAGGCAGAATTACCTTCATCTTATGATGCAAGAGAGCAAAATTATGCGTCAACGGTAAAAAATCAAAATGATACTAATGGGTGCTGGGCATTTTCTACAACAACATTACTTGAATATTATGTTAGTAAAATTTTAAATTTTAATTCTGTTTTTTCTACTAGACATATGGTATATTCAACTACTAGAGAGTTTTTAAATAATGAGATTAATGTATATGGTTATAACAAGGTACCAAGCAATGGTGGAAATTTTTTTATGGCGTCTAATTATTTTATTAATTCTCAGGGTCCTGTTTTAGAGAGTAATATGATTTTTGAAAATAATGAGAATACATTAAACATTAGTGAAATTCAAAATAAAACTATTCAGTTAGATGTTAATGATATTGTTTTAGAATATGATGATGAAGATGGAAAAACATGTACAACTTCTGAGATTAATAATATAAAAGAATACATTTATAAGTATGGTTCTGTTGCAATATCTACATATATGACTAATGAATCAAACTATTATAATAGTAATACGAATGCATTTTATTATAATGGGGCTGAAAATTCTAATCATGCTGTTTTGATTGTTGGATGGAATGATAACTATTCTAAAAATAATTTTTCAAGTTCTAATAAACCAAATTCAAATGGTGCTTGGATAGTACAAAATTCTTATGGAAGTAGTTTTGGGGATAATGGATATTATTATATTTCGTATGAAGATATTCATGTTTGTGATATTTATATGGCAATAAAAAAAGCTGATAAAAAAGTAGAAGATAATTCATATATTTATGATACTTTAGGTTTTAATATTTTTTATGGCTATAAATATGGTGATGTTGAGTATACTTCAGCATATGCAATGAATGTATTTACAAAAGAAGAAAAGAAAGAAAAATTAAAAGAAGTTACAATTGGAAGTGCAGGAACTGGTTCATATAGTATTTATTATATGAATGGGAATGGCAAAAATAGTTCTGTTTCTAATATGCAATTAATAGGTAGTGGCAATTTAGAACATGCAGGATACGTTACTCATATTTTAGATACTCCTATACTTCTTGAGGAGGATGTAACGCAATTTTCAATAGCGGTATATTACGATATGGATTCTGTTACAACACCACTTGCGATATCTTCTAAAGATGATAAATTTTACGAATATGTTTCAATTGATGGTGATAAAAGTTTTACATCCTTAAATGGCGTATCATGGGAAGATTTATCAAATGAACAAGGTGGTTCATTAATAGCGTCGATTAAAGCATTTACTGATAATGACATAAATAGTGAATATGATGATAATATATTATCGTTATATGAAGAACTTAAAAGTAGTGCAAAAATATATATAGAAAATAATACTATTACTGATGAAGTTTATTTTGAGTTTAAAGATGGAGTAATAAATAAAGTTGATAAATTTGGAAATGAAACACAAGAGCCTAATATGACAATGGATTCTAGTATTAGTGGTAGTGGCGAAGTAAGAATAAACTCATCAAATCAAGTTTCAATTGTTATTTATGATGAAAATAAAAATATTAAAAACGATTATGGCAGCGATAGGTTATATGATGAAGTTTTAAGGTATTCTAGAGATAATGTTGAATTATTTAAAAACTTACATAGATTAGAATTACTTGCAGAACAATATGTTAAAGAAAAAAATTTAAGTAGTAATAGTGATTGGTTAGTATTTTTCTATATTAGACAATTCAAATATGGAACAAATCTTAGCGATACAACGAATCAGTATAATATTGTAACAGGAGTTGATGCTAATTTTGTTAAATATGTTGAAGAAAATGCTACAAATTTAAAACCTTATTTTGAAATCAAAAATGATTATACAATTAATGGTCACAAGATAGATTTAAAACATATGGCAGCATCAATTTCTGGACTTTTTCACACAACAAAATTTCCATTTTCTTTGGCCTATCAAGAATTAGAGTATGATAGCGTTGTTAGCTGGGCTGGAGATTTACACACTCTTATGAAAGGAAGTATTTTAAAGGTTGGAGTTAAAGAAGAATATGGTAATTATTTAGAAGCTACTTACAGGTTAATGGGAACAGGTTCCTTTAATATGGAAGATGTATATGCAGATATAGATGCATGGCTACTTTATTATAATATTAAAGATAATACTGATTTAAATTTATTTGAAATATTTAATGAATTCTATACTGGTAGTTCTTCAAAATCTTATAAAAATAGATTTTTGTCATTTATTGATGTAATGAATGATATTTCGGATGATTTTAATACAAATTTGGTAAATTTTGAAGGCGTTGTTAATCATTTTACAAACATAGGAAGAGGTTGGGCTACAATTACGCAAAATGAAATAGAGATAGTACCTACCGATGAAGAAGAAGCAGAAATTGCTGCTGGTTTTGTAAAATGGATAAATGAACAAGCACAAAATGAAAACTTACAAGAAGAACCTGAGGAGCCTGAAGTTCCAGAAGAGCCTGAGGCACCTGAAGAGGAACAAAAAGTTATAACAAGTAGTATATATACTATAGATCAAGATAATTTGCAAATTTATGTTCAACCTAGTACATCTATAAATACTTTTATATCAAATGTAGATGGAATAATTGATACATATGTAACTGATGGTTCTGTATCATATGAGGGATATGTTTACACAGGATTAAAGGTAGATAGATATACAATAATAGTTTCAGGTGATGTAACAGGAGATGGGTTTGCTAAGATGAATGATGTAATGACTATTAGTGAATATATAGTAGATGGAGTAGGCTTATCTGAATCTTATTATAAAATATCATCAGATGTAACAGGGGATGGATTGATAAGAATGAATGATGTAATGACTATTAGCACATATATTGTAGAAGGAGGTTCTTTATGAAAAAAAATATATTATTTATAATTTTATCATTTATGATGATGCCAATTTTTGCTAAGGCTGCTAGTGTTTCGGTATCATTAAGTTGTCCAGTAACGGCAAATGAGAATTCTGAAATAAAGTGTAATGTTAATGTAACAAGTGATGTTCTTGTAAATGGTTTAGCAAGTCATTATATTCTAAAAGATCTTACATATATAGATTTTGAAGCTCAAAATGGCTTTCAAGTATATAGTAAGTCCGCTTCTGGATTTGCAATAGGTAATCTTGATGGGAAAAGTGGTACATTTACAGTAGGAACAATTACGCTTAAAGTAACAAAATCGGGTTCTATTCAACTTAGTGATTTGGATGCTAGTGATGTTAATAAAAATTCATATGGTGCAGGGGCTACTAGTAATGCAATAAATATTAGATTAAATTCAACAAACAATTCGTTAAAGGATTTAACTCTTTCAACTGGAACATTATCTCCTTCATTTTCAGCAGATATTACTAGTTATAGTGTAACGGTAGAGGAACCAAGTATTACTATTAATGCAATTAAAGGGGATAGTTATCAAAAAGTTATGGGTGCGGGTACGCATAATTTAAATTATGGTGATAATGTTTTTAATATAGCTGTAACTAGTGAATCTGGAAATACAAAAACTTATACAATAAAAATTACACGACCAGATAAAAGAAGTACAAATAATTATTTAAAAAGTTTATCATTAGATAGTAATAATATTTCATTAGATAAAAATGCAATAAATTATTCAGCAGAGGTTGAATCTAATATAAGTTCGATTAAAGTAAATGCTTCTTTGGAAAATGGTAAGGCTAGTTTTGTTGATGGTTATGGACCAAGAGTAGTTAATTTAAATTATGGTAATAATGCAATTTTAATAAAAGTAAAAGCGGAAAATGAATCTGTTAGAACATATACAATTAATGTTAATAGAAAAGATAATAGAAGTACAAATAATTATTTAAAGTCTTTATCTTTAAGTGATGGAAAAATTGTTTTTGATAAAGATACTTTTGAATATAATATTTCTGTAAATTATGATGTAACTAAAATAGATGTAAATGCATTAGTAGAAGATGAGAAAGCTATTGTTAAAGTAAGTAATCCAGAATTAGTAGTTGGAGATAATACTATTACAATAGAGGTAGTAAGTGAAAATGGACAGGTAAAAAATTATAAAATAAATGTAAAAAGATTAAGTGAAGAAGAAAAAATGTCTGATAACAATAAAATATCTAAACTTAATATAGTTAATCATAAATTAAATTTTTCTAGTGATGTATTTGAATATAAAATAAAAATAGGTAAAAATGAAAATGAATTATTATTTAATGTGGAACTAGAAGATGAAAAAGCTAGTTATATAATAAAGAATAATAAAGATTTAAAAACTGGAAGCATTGTTTCGTTGTTTTCAATTAGTGAAAGTGGCATAGAAAAAGAATATAAATTTATAATTACTAAAGAAAAGTTTGGTATTACTTTTTGGATAGTGATAGTAAGTATAATATCATTTATTATTGGATTAATAGTTGGAATATTTATATCTAAATTAATTAAAAAAAATAATAAAAATTTTATAAAAAAAGAAGAAAATAATATAGAAGAATCAAATGAAGAAGTTCAGGTAGATATGTTTGAACCTATAGTAGAGAATAATGGATTAGAACAAAAAAGTGAAATTATAGATATGAATCCAGAACAAATTTCAGAAGCTCAAACAGGGATATTTGAACCTATGGTAGAGAATAACATAAACAATGAAGAAACTTCATCAGCTTCTAATTCTTTAAATTTTATTATAGATCAAAAAAATGTTAATGATGATTTATAAAAAGAGTATTTTTACTCTTTTTTTGTTATAAATGAATACAATGTATAAAAGGAGATATATAATGAAAAAAATTATATTAAGTATTTTATTGGTTTTTTCTTTTTTACCGATTTTAGTAAATGCAAGTACTACAATTGCAGCTAGAATAGGTAATAGTTATTATGATAGTTTGGAAGAGGCTATATTAAATGTTAAAGAGGATGATACAATAAGACTTGTATCAGATGTTGAGTTAGATAATTCTTTAACGATTGATAAAGTAGTTAATATTGATTTAAATGGTAATGATATTACTGCTAGAGAAAAAGTATTTGTAGTTAAAGATGGATTTTTAGATATTAGTGGTAAAGGCATGATAAAAGAAACGAGTCCTAATTATGGAGCAATAATGTTAATAGGAAGTAGCCAATATACAGATGAAAAATATAGTTCAGTTAAGATTGGGAAAGACGTAATATTAGAAGGTTGGTCTGGTATTTTTATTAGTCATGATTCTTCTAAGTCTTATGGTGTTTTTGCTTATTTAGAAGGAAAAATAAATGCAGTTGATGATATTAGTGGTGGTGCGGGGACTGGCATTTATGTTAATGGAAATATTAAGGATAAGAATGCATCTCCTGTAATTAACATAATGGATGGTGCTGAAATAAAATCAACTGGCAATGGATTATATATTGCAGGGAGTTCTACATTTTATATAGGTAAAGCTTATATAGAAGGTGTAGAATCAGCTATTGGAATAAAAGCTGGAAAACTAAATATAAATGGTGGGACTATTGTATGTAATGGAGAGAATGCTACTCCAACAGAGGGGTATAATAACGGAATAAAATCATCAGGAACAACTATTCAGATTGAATCTAATAATGGATATGCAGGTGATATAGAAATAGATATAAGTGATGGAACTTTTATAAGTAAGAATAGTAATGTAATATATGAATACATAGGAAAAGGCAGTAATAGTTTGATTTATTCTATGAGTATATCAGGCGGAAATTTTAAAAGCGGTGGAGGTAAGAATGTATTTTCATTTTCAAATTCATTTAAAGACATTCATAGTGGTTTTATAAGTGGTGGTGATTATTCTACTGATCCAAGTAGTTATTTAAAATCGGGATATACAGTAGTAAAAGATGAAATGTATAATGTTGTTAAAAGTTCTATAAAAGAAGTTTATTCTGGTAATGTTAAAATAACTAAAAATAAAGCATTTATAAAATGTATAATTACTTTATTAATAATAATGATAGGTTTATTATTATTGTATTTAAAGAAATTAAAAAGAAGAGTATAAAATATTCTTTTTTTGTATTAAAATATGATATACTATATACATTAATTGGAGGGTTTATGGAAAAGGAAAAACTTTTAGAATTTATAAAATCGTTAATAAAAAAATATACTGAATCAGAAGGAAAAATAGAGTTTAATAGTGAATTTATACAAAAATATTTATTTATAGAAAATGAAGACGGTACAAAATCAATAAATGATGATTTTTATTATATACTAAGAGCAAATGGTTGTGATATGAAAGGAGTATCGTTTAAAGATGTTCATATAAAAGACCATTATTTTAATGGGCTTAAAAATGTGGAAATAAATATAGATGAAATACCAAATAAAGATTTAAGTGATACTTATTTAGAAGGTGTAAAAGTAACTGGTAGTCTATACGAAGCTTATATTAAAAAAACTAAATTTAAAGGCTATATAGGGAATTTAGTTTTAGACCCGCAAAAAGTGAAAGATAAAGATTTATATTTTACTGACTTAGATGGAATAACTATTGATGGTAGTTTTGATGATTGTAATATCTGTATGATAAAGTTTAAAGGTGCCAAAGGAATAATAAGAGTAAATCCGCAAAGAGTAAAAAATAAAGATTTAAGTTATGTTGATTTTGATGGTGTTGAATTAATAGGGAATCCTATTCAAAATACAAATAATTTCAGCTTTAAAAAACCTTGCTTTAATGATTGTATACTTTATAAAACAGATTTTTCTAATTGTAAAGGGCATATTGTAATATTTCCTCAATCTGTTAAAGGAAAACGTTTGTTAGGCTGTAATTTATCAAATGTAGAATTAGCTGGTTCATTAGAAGGAGTTGATCTTTCATTATCAAAATTAAGTGATTCTACGCAAATTAAATTACTTTTTGAAAATAATGTACAAGAAGAATTAGAGAAAGCAAAAGAACTAAAGAAAAAAAATTTAATAAAGCGAAAGTAGGTGTAAGTTGTGCAAGAGGTAGAAAAAAAACAAAATGGGCATGGATATGATGTGTTTACAATAGTAACAGATAGTGGTAGTTTTGAAATATCATTTCAAAATAATTTGGATTTGTATTGGAGATTTATTAATAAAGAAAGTATGTTAGATTCTCCAGAAAGACAAGAAGTAATAATAACTAAAGAAAATTATTATATATATGTATTATTTGATAATTTATATGAAAGTATAAAAAGTAATAAAATATATTATGGTAATGGAGAAAATGATTATTTTGAAGAAAAAATAAATAAGTTATATAAAAATGGAAAAATACAGTGGCTTTCTGATGACTTTTATGATGAGATTGCTAGTAAGTTAATAATTGAAAAGGAAGATGAAATATTTAAAGTAACATTTGTAAAAAGTAAAAAAGAATGTGATGGTATTGGAATAACATATTCTATCAGATTTAGAAATAGTGGAAGTAGACATGAACCTTTTAATATATCATTTATGAATATGTATAATCAGTTAAAGCAGTATGATCCAAATTATCATCAAGTTCATATAGAAGAAGTTTTATATAAACAAAAGGTATTAAGGAAATAGGTGATTTATGTGATTACAGTAGTAGCTGCACTTATAAAAAGGAATAATAAAGTTTTAATAGCTAAAAGATCTACTGGAGATGAAAATGTATTTGGTAAATGGGAGTTTCCTGGGGGGAAAGTAGAAAAAGATGAGACGGAAGAAGAGGCTATTGAAAGAGAAATAAAAGAAGAATTTGAAATGAATATTGTAGCTAAAAAGTTTATTGTCAATAATATATGTGAGTATCCTTCAAAAAAAGTTGACTTAAGATTATATGAATGCGTTTATTTAAATGGAGAATTTAAACTGCATGATCACTCAGAATATAAATGGGTAGAAATAGAAAAATTATTAGATTATGATTTAGCTAAGGCAGATATTCCACTTGCTAAGTATTTAATTGATGGTGAATAATATGGATTATGAAAGTTTAAGAGAAGATTTAAAAGATTATTTTGGAACAGCAATTGCTTTTAATCAAATGGCAATAATAGACCTTATGATGATAGAGAGTGCCTCAAATGATAAGTTAGTTGAGATTGCTATTCAAAATGGATTTGATTTAGATAATTATGAAGAACAAAACTATAAATAAAGAGTAATTAAATACTCTTTTTATGTTATAATATTGATTAGAAACAATAGCTCTATAATATAAAGAAGGTGTAATATGAAAATAATAGAATATGAAGAAAAATATTTAGATGATGTAAGGGATTTATTAGTAGAACTTGAAGAGTATATAATATCTATAGATAAAGATAATTTAGATCAGTTACATGAAGAATATAGAGATAAAATGGCTATATTAGATTTAGAAGAAGTGAATAAATATAATGGTAAATGTTATTTAGCTATAGAAAATGATAAAGCAATTGGCCTTATTATGGGAATTATTCCACTTTATGATGAATATGATTATTTAGATTATAAATGTCCAAAAAGAGGAGAGATAACAGAACTTATAGTAACTAAAAAAATAAGATCTAATGGAGTAGGAAAGGCATTAATGAATAAAATGGAGCAGTATTTTAAAAATAACGGGTGCGAATATATTCATGTAGATGTATTTGGATATAATGAAATAGGTATTAGTTTTTATGAAAAAGGTGGATACCATACAAGAATGCTTGATATGATAAAAAAGATTTAATTATAAATTTATATTATTTGTGTAATTTGACAAAACAAAATTAATATGTTATAGTATCTTTGCATTGAAGGGGAAAAGTAGCTTTAATGCTTATACAAGTGAGTCAGGTATAGTGGGAACTGATTATAAGTATATTGTGAAAGAACACCCTGGAGCAAACTACCGAAAAGAAATTTCTTAGTAGACTAGTTCGGAAGCAATCCGTTATCAAATTGCTATGCTTATTAGAGCAGAAAAGAGATTACTGTAATATAGTTATAAAATAACTTTAGTAATAAATTAAGGTGGCACCACGGATACCCGTATTCGTCCTTATTGTAGGATGATACGGGTTTTTTATATATAAGGAGGTTTTATGAGTAAATATTTAAAAGAAAAGGAAGAAAAAGTTAAACTAACTGATTATTTGGTAGATGTTGAAAAAGAATATGAAGATCACAAGAATAGTTATTCTGATAAGTGGAAATTACACCTTGTAAGAATAAAACATATTTTAAGTGCTTTAGGTGAGGTAGAAATTTCAAAAGAAATTGTAGAAGCCATTTGTAAAAGTTTTGATAGCTCAAAATGTAGATACGGAACAATTTGTTTAAAAAAAGATACTATTAGAGCTTTATACGAAATATCTGAGTTGTTTCCAGAATTATCTGGAGAAGCTATTTTATGTATAAGCAAAGAATATATAAAAGATTTATTTGAAAAATATTCTTTTGTTGAAGCGTTATGTATGATGTTTAGACGTGAAGGAATAAGTGATTCAACTTTTGAAAAATTTATGGATTTAGTAAAATCAAAAGGTGATGAAGAGGATAAAAAATATGATACTGAGGCAAGTCATTTAAGAATGTTTTATGGAGAATATCCTTATGCGTTTATACAGCATTTTCAAAAGTTTATTAAACAGCACCATATTACTTTAAGTAAATTTGGAGATTCTATACCTGATCCAGAATTTATATTAAAAGATCAAGTACAATTAAAAGAAATTTCTATGAGAGCAAAAGATTGTTGGGACTGTTGTGCTCCAGTTTCATATAGTATGATTGAAGATTATCTTGATGGAGATTTAGAATTAACAAATTTTGAAGAACAACCAACATATTATATTAGTAATATCGCTGGTGGAATACCTACAACATTTACTAAAACTGATTTTCTAAATTGTGTTAAAGAGAAAGAAGAAAGACAAAAACAAAGAAGATTCAGAAG
Source organism: Bacilli bacterium (assembly GCA_045636225.1). GTDB lineage: Bacteria > Bacillota_I > Bacilli_A > RF39 > UBA660 > UMGS1613. The sequence goes on along the minus strand of JAZTXB010000047.1, from coordinate 2,793 downwards.
ATAGGATGTGATTTTATGAAAGAAGATAATAATAGTAATAATAATAATAATAAGTCATAAAATAGATTATAAATTTCATTTTTATATCTATTTTATGCAAAAAAATTAAATAAAATAGATAAAACCTACAAGTATCTTAATTTATTTATAAACAAAAAAGTATAATTAAGAAAGAAGGAATAAAAATGAAAAAAGAATTAAGTTATTTAGAAACAATTAAAATGATTGATGAAATAAAAAAAATATTTGAAAGTCAAATTGAAAAGAGATTAGGACTAACTAAAGTTGGAAGTCCGTTATTTGTAAAAAAATCGTCAGGATTGCAAGACGATTTAACAGGAAAAGAAGAAGCTGTTGGATTTATTAAAGATGATGAAAAGTTTGAAATAGTCCATTCTTTAGCAAAGTGGAAAAGAGAAGCTTTAGGTAAATATAAATTTCCTATTCAAACAGGATTATATACAGACATGAAAGCAATAAGAAAAGATGAAGAAGTAGATGCTACACACTCTCTTTATGTGGAACAATGGGATTGGGAAAAAGTTATTGATAAAAGTGATAGAACTATAGATTATTTAAAGGAAACAGTAAAATCAATTTATGAATCAATAAGACAAACTATGGTTATAATGAAACAGAAATATCATTTTTTAACACTTGATTTACCTAAAACAATTTATTTTATTACGAGCCAAGAATTAGAAGATTTATATCCAGATAAAACGACTAAAGAAAGAGAACAATTAATTACAAAAGAAAAGATAGCTGTATTTATAATTGGTATAGGTGATAAATTAAAATCTGGAATATCTCATGATTTAAGAAGCCCTGATTATGATGATTGGGCTTTGAATGGCGATTTGATGATTTGGGATGAATTTTTAGATAAAGCTGTAGAATTTTCTTCAATGGGAATAAGGGTAGATGAAAAATCATTAATGTATCAATTAGAAAAATCAGATACTATGTATAAACTTTCTTTACCATATCACCAAAAGATTATAAAAAAAGAATTGCCTTATACAATTGGCGGGGGTATAGGTCAATCTAGATTGCTTATGTTAATGCTAGAAAAAACGCATATAGCTGAAGTTCAATCTTCTAGTTGGGAAGAAAAAACAGAAAGACAATTAAAAAAAGTAAAAATATTATAATTGTTGACAAACAAAAAAATATAGTATAATATGTACTTAAGTGAGGGAGTATAAGCAAAAAGCGAGCTACTCCGGGCAAAGCCTACACGTATGAGTACGGAGTCACTAAATTTAGTTGATTTCGTACTTTTTATGTGCTAAAAGACTTAGAATGGAGGTGTACTATATGGATAAATACAGAGAGGCAGTAAGAAAAGGAGTTAATAGATTAGAATTTACTGGTAAAAGATTAGCTGGAAACGGGCTATCAAAAAACTTAGGAAAAACTTATTGTAACTTAAAATTATCTAGTGATAAGTTTTATGCATTTATGGATGTTTTCAGAACTAGTAATATTGAATTACCAATTAATGCTATCATTTATGATGAAAGTGAAAATATTGATATAAATAAGATATGTAAAATAATTAATTTTTTAAATAAAACAAATATTGAAAATATAGAATTTAATTTATCAGATGTAGCTTTATGTAATTATAATAAAATAATGAGTGAGATTAATTGGGAACATAGTGATAAAACATTTATAAGATTAACTATAGATAGACAGCCAACAAAGAGAAAAATAAATGATTTAAACATAGAACTAGCTCAAGGTAGATTAATGATACCAGAAGAAAAATTATTATGGTTTTCTAATAATACATTAAATAAATTACAAGGTAAAGTGGAAAATGGACTAATCTATAGAGCAAAAAAATTAAAAGAGGTTATTAATATATATGAAAATGACTTAGAAAAATATTATAACATTAATAATATTAGTGATTATGATAAAGTATATATTGCTTATGATTATGTTAAAAGAATATTAGGTATTAAATTTGCATCTAGCTATGTTCAAACAGAAAATGGTAAGCAGTCATTAATTAATCCTCATCCATATTATATATCAGAACCACTAGGTACATATTTAAAAAAAGAAGGAGTATGTGAAGGACAGGCACGTCTTATTAGAACTTTATTAAATAACCCTGATTTTAGAGTAGATGCAACAACAATAAATGGAGTATGTCCACTAGGACCACATGCATGGGTAGGGATAGTTATAGATGATAAATTATTTGGGTGCTGTCCAACTATGTTAGGACCGTTCGCAAATCTTCAAAATTATATTCCGAATGAAGGCGATATATATTCTAAAATATATAAAAGATATCATTTGGATAGAGAAGAAATAGAAAAAATAAAAAAGAAAGTTCTAAAATAGAAAGGATGATAATATGGAATATAGATTACCTAAATTAGGAGATATTGATTTAATACGAGCTTATATTGAAGAACATTATTCACATAATGAAAAGAGTATAAGTGCGAGTAATATGTTAACTTCAATGATATGGGAAGATTGGGTAGAAAAAATAAATAATAATGCTAAAGTACCTGATAAAGATTGGGGAAAATCATTAACTTATTTAGTATTTGATAATAATAAACTAATTGGTCTTTTAAACATTAGATATGATTTACCTATAAATCTTGTTAATTTATATGGACATATAGGTTATGGTGTAAGACCAAGTGAAAGAAGAAAAGGTTATGCTCTAAAAATGTTAAAATATGCATTAGAAGAATGTAAAAGACTCGGACTTAACAGTGTAATTCTAGGGTGTTATAAAGAAAATATAGGGTCTGCTAA
>JAZTXB010000046.1:0-14285 GCA_045636225.1 Bacilli bacterium | reverse complement strand
TGATACATAAAAACAACTATTTCATACAAAACAAATTGATTTTTTTATTAAAATTTATACTATATAATCAATTTTTAATTTAGATAAACAATTTAGTTTATCTTTTTTATTATATTTTAACTATTTTTATTGAATTAGATAATTTAAATATGTTAAAATGTAATTGTAATTAAAATAGATATTACAAATGTAATATTAATTGATTGGGGGATAATTATGGAAGAAATAAAAAATACAAAACGAAGAGTAGTTGAAGATTTAAAAATAAGAAACAAGAATAATATGAATATTATTGCTAGTGAATATTTTGGAAATAAATATTCGTATAAAGAAACTTTTGAGATGTTTGAAGATTATAAGAAAGCCTTTGTGAGTTTAGATGGTGTTAATAGAGATCCAATAACTATTTCTGCTCCATCTATAGTATCATCCATAAATGCCTTTTATGGTGCTATGGATGCAAATAAGATAGTTAATCTAACGGGGCCAGGATTTTTATTCGCTTATCCAGAAAAATATACAACTCAAATTGGTAGTAAAACTGTTGTAATTTTTGATAGCTTTTTGAATGAAGAATTTATAAATAGACTACACAAAGCAGGAATAAAAAATGTAATTATTACATCAATAACAGATTATATGAATCCTATTGTAAGAAAGATTGGCTCACTAAAAGGTTTAATTAATGATGTTGATTTTTTAGATGAATATGTAAGAAATGGGAAAAGATTACCTAGTGATATGCAATTTATAAGAATGAAAGAATTTGCAAAAGTAGGTTCAAAAATAAAAGAAAAAATAGAATTTCCTTATGAAGAGAATCAAATAGGTGCATACTTTTTAACTGGGGCTACAACAAGTAAAGAACCAAAAGGTGTTAAATTATATTCGGATGGATTTAACAAGATGGCTGAAATTTATGATAAATTATGGTTTGATTTTAAACCGGGAGATAGGCAAACTGTTTTTATTCCATTGTTCTATGCGACTGGAGCAGTTCATGGAATTCATGCAGGTTTATTTAGTGGTATGACGTTGATTTATAAGCCTAAATATGATAGATTTGCATTTGCAAAAGATTTAGCTGAAACTAAACCTAAGATAGCTTTAGTTGCTCCAAGTCATGTAGCAACATTAGCAAATTGTGATCTTAAAGATAATTCGTTAAGTCATTTGAAATACATTTTTATTGGCGGTGAAGCAGTAAATCCCGCTCAAATGAAAAAATTTAGAGAGTCTGGAGAAAAATTAGGAATAGAATATATATTAAATGGTTATGGAATGACTGAAACAGGAAGCATGTCAGGAATTTCGGATAAAAATAAAAGTTTAGATGATGTTACAATAGTGCCAGCGCCAGGGGTTAAATATAGAATTGTAGATCCAATAACTAGGGAAATTTTACCAGACAATCAACGAGGTATTTTAGAAAAATTATCACCTTGTCAAACAGCAGGATATTTGGATGAAAGTAAGAACGAAAAATTATTTACTGAAGATAATTGGATTAATACTGGTGATGTTGCTATAAGGTATAGTAATGGAAAATACAGAGTGTTTGGTAGAGAAACAGATTATTTTAACAATAATGGTAATAAATATGCAATGTTTGATATTGAAGAAAAAATATTAGAACATCCAGGTGTAGCAGAAGCAGAAGTAATAAAATTTGGTTTAACTAATGAAGAGTATCCTGCCATTGTTATCGTTTTAAATAAGGGTTGGGAAACAAAAAAAGAAGAAGTTTTAGATTATATATCTGATATACAGGTTGATGGGATGGAATTTTTAATTGGTACTAAGTTTATTGATAAGTTTAAAACGAATCCAATTACTTCAAAAAGAGATTATTTGATTTTACCAGAAGATAAAACTGGATATTACAAAAAAATTAAACAATTTGATAATTGTTATTTTCAAACCGATATTATAGGAGATACCTATAATACTTATCCAATAACTATCGATGAAATTGAAATAACAACAGAAGAAAAAGTAAATCAATTAAAGAAAACGATTAAATAGTCGTTTTTTTATTGATAAAATTAGGCTTATTATGATAAAATATATATAGTATGATGCTAGGAAGTGAAGTGATTATATGAAAAGTTTTATGGCTTTCCCAATATGTAGCTTAATATATATTTTTATTTTATCAGTCATATATTTTTTTAAACCAAAAATCAAATCAGTAGAAAATCGTATATATAAATATTTAATAATTTCAAATATATGTGGATTGATTTTTGAGTTATTATGTTATTTAGCTGTAGAAATTGCAGATAAATATAATTTATTATCATTGTTCATATTAAAAGGGTATGTAGTATATATATTTATTTGGTCCTTGATATTTAATATTTATGTTTTTATCACGACATTAGATAAAAAGAAGACGATTGGGATGAATTCATATTTAAAAAGAATACAAATTGTTTCATATTTATTAGGTAGTTTGGTTGCCGGGGTTGTATTCTATTTACCTATAAATATTTATAATGATGGCTTGCTTGCTTATACATATGGTCCTGGAGTTAATTTATTATTAATTTTATGTGGAATTATAGTATCTATATGGGTTTTTAAATGTATTAAAAATTTTAAATATTTGAAAGAAAAAAAATATATTCCAATTATAGCTTGCATAATTATGTTATCATTAGTATTTTTAATACAATCTTCCAATAGAGAAATTTTAATAGCTACTACAGGGCATTCATTAATTATTTTTTTAATGTACTTTACAATTGAAAATCCTGATTTGAAACTTGTAAATCAACTAGAACTTGCTAAAGATCAAGCAGAGAAGGCTAATCATGCTAAGACGGATTTCTTAAGTAGTATGTCTCATGAGATTAGGACTCCATTAAATGCTATTGTAGGTTTTAGTGAATGTATTGAAAATGCTACTAATTTAGATGAAGCTAAAGAAGATGCTAAGGATATAGTTATGGCTTCTCGTAATTTACTTGAAATAGTTAATGGTATTCTTGATATTAGTAAGATTGAAGCTGATAAGATGGAGATTGTTAATACTGAGTATAATTTAAAAGATATACTTGATAGTTTAACTAAATTAATTATTCCTAGAATTGGTGAGAAGGATATAGAACTTAAAACTAATTTTGCTAGTGATATTCCAGAAGTATTATATGGTGATAGTGGTAAGGTTAAACAAATTATAACTAATGTACTTACTAATGCAGCTAAATATACTGAAAAAGGTGAGATTAATTTTAATGTTAATTGTGTTAATATTAAGGAAGAATGTAGACTTGTTATAACTATTAAAGATACAGGTAGAGGTATTAAAACTGAGCAAATAGATAAGTTATTTAATAAGTTTCAAAGACTTGATGAAGATAAAAATACTACTGTAGAGGGTACTGGTCTTGGTCTTGCTATTACTAAAAGATTAGTTGAGATGATGGGTGGTAAGATAGTTGTTCAAAGTGAGTATGGTGAAGGTTCTATTTTTACTATTTATTTAACTCAAGAAATTAGAAATAGTTTATATAAAAAAGAAGATGTAGTAGAAGAAATAATTAAGTTTACTAATAAAAAAGTATTATTAGTAGATGATAATAAGTTAAATTTAAAAGTGGGTAGTAAAATACTTAATGAATTTGATTTAAATATAACTACTTGTGAAAGTGGTTTGGAATGTATTGAAAGAGTAAAAGAGTCTAAATATGATATTATTCTTATGGATATAATGATGCCTAAAATGGGCGGAGTTGATACTTTAAAGAAATTAAAGGAATTAAGTTATTTTAAAACTCCTGTAATTGCACTTACTGCGGATGCTATTCAAGGTAGAAGTAATAAGTATTTAGAGGTAGGATTTAGTTCATATTTATCTAAACCTATAGATAAGAATGAACTAAAAAAAGTTTTATCTAAATTTTTAAATAAAACTATAGAAATAAAAGAAGAAGTAAAGAAAGAAGAAAAAAATGTTAAACTTAATATTAATTATTTAAAAGAAAATGATATTGATGTAGATTTTAGTTTAGAACTTTTAGGTGATATAGATATGTATAATGAAACTTTAAAAGATTTCTTAACTGAATCAGAAGATAGATTACCTAAGATGGATAAGTTCTTAAAAGAAAAGGATACAGCTAATTATGCAATTCTTGCTCATGCTATGAAAAGTGATAGTAAGTATTTAGGCTTTAAGAAATTAGCTGAGCTTTCACTAAATCATGAACTTAAAGGTAAGGAAAATGATATTAAGTATTTAGAAGAAAATTATGAAGATTTAATTAATGAAGTAAGTAGAATAATTAACATTGTAAAAGAATATTTAAAAGGAGAGTAATATGGAAAAAGCAATTATAATAGCTGATGATTCTATGATAATTAGAAATATCATAGAAAAAGCATTAAGTGATGAATATGTAGTTTTAAAAGCATCTAATGGTAGGGAAGCAATAAAACATATAACTGATAAAAAATATGAAATTATTGGAATGTTACTTGATTTAAATATGCCTGAATCAGATGGATTTGTAGTTCTTAATTATTTTAAAAATAATAATTTATTTAAAAGATATCCTATAGTTATCATATCTGGAGATGATACTAGTGATACAATAAATAAAGCGTTTACTTATGATATAGTAGATATGCTTAATAAACCATTTTCTGGGGATAAAATAAAAGCAATGGTAAGTAAAATGATTAATTTAAAAAATTAAAAACGTCTTAAAAATAGACGTTTTTTTTGTTAATAATTTTTATTTGTTTACTTGGGTTCAGTAAACATAATTTTTGCTTTTATTAATGATTTATATTTTTTATTTTGGTACATTGTTTTAATATTAAAAAATATTAAACTACTAATACTTTCATATATCATAAGCCAACCAAAAATATAGAAAAATTGATTAAGTAAGTAAAAAAGATCGTTAACAATAAGATGAGATATTAATGTTAGCATTAGACCAATTAATAACATACCTATTTGTTTTAAAACATTATATTTTAATTTTAATAAATTTTCTTTAACATCTAATCCATAGTTTTCTCTTATTTCATCAACTAATTTTTCCTTTTCTTTTTCATTCATTTTAAAATTTGATTCTATTTTTAAATTAATTTTATTGTTTAAAGGTATACCTCTTGATTGTTCTAAAATATAGTTACTTAATTCATTTGATAATTGACTATCGTTGAAATGATTATAAAGTTGAGAATCTTTGGTAATCATTATTTTAATTTCTTTAATTTTATTCATACAATTGACTCCTTATAATTTTATTATATCATGACAAAAAAGCGTTGGATAGAAATTTGTATTATTTTTTCTTTAATATTTACAAACAATTGTTTGCATGTTATAATATAAATGTATAGGAAAGAAGATATAATTATGCGTTAAAGGGAGGAACAATAAATGAACAACGACATAATTATATTCGAGAATCAAGAGGTCAAACTTGATGTAAATATAAAAGATGACACAGTGTGGCTAAACACTAAACAATTAGCTAAATTATTTGATAAAGAAGAATCTAACATTAGAAGGCATATTATAAATATTTTTAATGATAATGAATTAGAAAAAGAAAGCAACGTGCAAAAAATGCACGTTACTAATTCTGATAAATTGGTTCCTTTTTATAATCTAGATGTAATAATATCTGTTGGATATAGAGTAAAATCTAAGAATGGTATTATATTTAGAAGATGGGCTAATAAAGTTTTAAAAGATTATTTGATAAAGGGATATGCATTTAATCAAAAACGATTAGAGTATTTAGAAAATACAGTAAAACTAATAGATATTGCAACTAGAATAGATGATAGTTTAGAAGATAGTGATGCTAAAGAAGTTTTAAAAGTAATAGGTAGTTATTCTAAGGCATTAGATTTACTTGATGATTATGATCATAAATCACTTTCTAAAGTAAAGGGAAAAGAAAGTGATAAGAAAATAACTTATGAAAATTGTATTGAAATTATAAATAAACTTAAATTTAATAATGATAGTAAAATATTTGCTTTAGAAAGGGATTTTGGCTTAAAAGCAATAATAGGTGATATTTATCAAACTTTTGATAAAATAGATGTATATAAAAGTATTGAAGAAAAAGCTTCTAATTTCTTGTATATGATAATTAAGAATCATGTATTTATAGATGGTAATAAAAGAATAGGAGCTACATTATTTATATATTTTTTACAATTTTATAATATTTTATATAAAGAAGGAAAACAAGTTATAGATAATAATACTCTTACAGCTTTAACGCTTTTAATTGCACAGTCTAATCCTAAAGAAAAAGATTTGATAATAGATTTAGTAATGAATTTTTTAGAGTGAAATGAAAATTTGCCAATTATGTTGGCAAATTTATTTTAATTTAGTTTTTAAAAACTCTTCAAACACCAAAAGCCCATAATCTTCATTATAATAATTAGGAAATTCATTTAAATGCGCAAGTGCTATTTTAGCTGTTTCAAGTAAATTATTATTTGTTACATTTGTTTTAATATTTTGAAGTCCGTGTTCTAGTTCGATATTAATACCTCGTTTAAAATCATCAAATGGAAATTTAGTAAAATCAATATTTAAATAATTGGCTACGTTTAAAATTTCATTATCACTAAACATATAATCACCACTTAATTATATTGATAAAAAAGAGTATTTATGTTATTATTATTCATGGAAGTGGTTGTATGAATTTACCAAGTTTAAAAGATGCAAAAATAAGAACTAAAAAAGAAGTTAGAATAATAACAGATGATTATATTTTAACTGAAAGTATGAAAACTATTGGACAGAATAAAAAGTATTATTTAAAAACTTATGGATGTCAGATGAATGTACATGATAGTGAAAATTTAAAAGCTATACTTGAAGATATGAGTTTTATAGAGTCGGATACTATGGAAGATGCTGATATAATTATTTTAAATACTTGTGCTATAAGAGAGAATGCTCATAATAAGATGTTTGGGTTTTTAGGTAGAGTTAAACATTTAAAAGAAAGTAAACCTAATATAATATGTGGTATATGTGGATGTATGGCACAGGAAGAATCTGTAGTAGAAGAAATTAAAACTAAATATAAATGGGTAGATGTAGTATTTGGAACTCATAATATTCATAAATTACCTAATATACTTGAAGAATCTTTAAATAAACAAAAACAAGAAATAGAAGTATATAGTATTGAAGGTGATGTCTATGAAAATATTCCTGTAAAAAGAGATTCTAAGTATAAAGCTTGGGTAAATATTATGTATGGATGCGATAAGTTTTGTACTTACTGTATAGTTCCATATACTCGTGGTAAACAAAGAAGTAGAATGCCTCATGATATAATAGATGAAGTAAAAAAATTAGTTAAAGATGGATATAAAGAAGTTACATTACTTGGCCAAAATGTTAATGCATATGGTAAAGATTTAAATTTAAACTATACTATGAGCGATTTACTTGAGGAAGTAGCTAAAACAGGAATCGATAGGGTTAGATTTGTAACAAGTCATCCTTGGGATTTTGATGATAAAATGATAGATATAATTTCTAAATATGATAATATAATGCCTTATATTCATTTACCATTACAATCAGGTTCAGATAGAATATTAAAATTAATGGGTAGACGTTATACAAAAGAAAAGTATATAGAGCTATATAATAAAATAAAGAGTAAAGTTAAAAATTGTTCTATAACTACTGATATTATAGTAGCATTCCCAGGAGAGACTGAAGAAGATTTTAATGATACTTTAGAAGTAGTAAATGCTTGTAAGTTTGATTCAGCTTTTACATTTATATATTCCCCAAGAATAGGAACACCAGCGGCTAAAATGCAAAATGATTTAACAGAAAAAGAAAAAAATGAAAGATTATATAAACTTAATGAAGTTATTAATAAATACGCAAATGAAAAAAATAGTGAATATTTAAATAAAGTAGTTCCTGTATTGGTAGAAGGACCTAGTGAAAAGGATGGAAAACTTATGGGATATACTGATACAATGAAACTTGTAAATGTAGAAGCACCTATCGAATATGTTGGAAAAATTGTTAATGTAAAAATTACATCAATAAAAACATGGAGTCTTGATGGAGAAATAGTAAAATAAAAAATATACAAAAAAGTATATTTTTTTATTTTTTTATGATATAATCTTTTTTAGAATAGAGGAGTGGATATTGTGAAATGTAGAAATTGTGGAGCAAATATAGAAGAAAATTCAAAGTTTTGTGAAAATTGTGGAGTTTCTGTTATTGTCCCTGAAGAAAAAAATGAAGATGTAGTTATACGAAGTGAAGATCTTAATGTAGATAATTTAGGTAAAACAATGAGGATAGAACCAATTATTGTTGCAGAACAAAGTGATATGACAGTTGGAAATGAAACTCAATTTGATAGCATGGTAAACAATACTGAGTTTTTAGAACAACAACCAACTGTTCAAGTAAATACTACTAGTGTTTTAGAACAACAACCAACTGTTCAAAATAATCCAATACCTGTTATGAATCAACAACCAACAAAAACAAGAAAAAATAATAAGTTGATTTATATAATAGGAGGAGTAGTGCTTGCGGTAGTTGCAGTTGTTTTAGTTTTGTTTGCTTTTATGAAATCTTCTGAAAGTTCAGTTACGGTATTAAAAAATGCACTTGCAAATTTTAATCAAACTGCATCAAATAGTGCTACTGTAAATGCAAAATTGTCTATGTCAGCAACAACTGGAGAAAATTTTGAATTTTCAGCAACAGTAAAAGCACAAAAAAAATCAGACAATGAGATGAATTTGTTAGTTAAAATTAATAAATCTTTATTATTTGAAGAAATGAGTGCTTATGTAGAAGTTACAAAAAAAGAAATGACAGCGTATATTGAGTCTACTTTAATTGATTTGTTAGGTATGACTTCGTCTACAGAACCAATGTGGGTTTATTATACTTTACCTTTTGAACAGTTAATTGATGAGTCAACTGTAGAAAGTGCAAATCAAGTTGAATTAGAAAGTTTAATTGATAATAAGCACTTTGTATTTGTATCTAATGAATCTGGATTAAATCGTTATCAATTAATTATTGATCAAGAATTAATTGATAATATTAAAGGTAAATTTAGTGAACTTGAAGGCCAAGATGCAATAGAAGAATTTGAAACAATGGAACCTTTAACAAATCCAATAAATATAGATTTTTATATAAATGAGTTAAACGAATTAAAGAAAATACAATTAGATATGGCATCATACTTTGGAGATATTAGTGAACTTTCTAGTTTAGTACTTAGTTTAGAATTTAGTGAATTAAATAATACAGTAGTTGAAATTCCAAGTGAAGCAAAAAAATCAATATATGATTTAGAAGGTTATATGATAGATTATTCAATTAATTATGGCTTTGATTATAATACTGAGTATTATGATAATTCATACGAGATTGGTATGTAAAAAAGTAGATATTCTACTTTTTTTGCATTTTTTTAAACTTTTCTCATATATTAAAGTGAGGAGTGATAACATGCCACTATTTAAAGAAATTGTAACTAAAGCTGTTATAGGAAAAGGTAAAAAATTATTTAAGGATAATTATTCTTTGGAAATAGAAAATATTCCTACAACGATATTAGGATGTTGGGTAATAAATCATAAGTTTAAAGGATATAAAGCTAATGATAAAATAGGGGTTAGTGGTTCATATGATGTAAATATTTGGTATTCATATGATAATGATTCTAAAACAGCGGTAGTAAATAAGAATATATCTTATGATGATTTATTTAATGTTAGATTAAAAGAAAATGCAGATTTATCTAATGATACAGATATTATAGTAAGAACATTAAAACAACCTAGTTGTTCTGGAGTAAATATAAATAATAAAACAATTATTTTTGATATTGAAAAAGAATTAGGTGTTGAAGTAGTAGGGGAAACAAAAGTAAAGATTGCTATAGAAGAGGATGAAGATCCTTGGGATATTATCGATGAAGAATTAACAGAAAAAGATGAAAAAGAAATAGAAAATATAACTACAGATTATATAAAATAGTACTATTTATTGTACTTTTTTTCTTTATTTGATATAATACGTAACCATTAGGTGATTTTATGAATAATAGGTTAAATGTATGCATGTCAAGACTTGGATATATAGAAAGAAAAATAGTTAATATAAAGTTAAATTTATTAGATGAAAATATTACTTTTGGAAAAAATTTATTTGACCTTGAATATTTAAAATGCTTAAATAATTTTTTGTTTTGTGATTTATATTTTGAGGATTCACTTGGAACTAGAGAGATACTTGATGATGAACTAAAAAAAATTGATAAGTGTTTAACTATAATAACTAAAGAATGTTTAACTACGAGAAATTTAAAAGTTATATTAGAAAATATAGAGTATCTATGGCATTTGCAAATATTTGGGATTGGAAATACTAGGACTTTATATGCTTATTTAAAAATTATAAATTCAGCGTTTTTACTTGGATTGAATATAGATCCAAATATAGAAATAAGCAATAATCCTAAAATATTCAGATTAAATAATTTTGTTAACCAAAACAGGTTGACAAAAACAAAATAGTTTGGTATTATTTATAAAGTGAATGGAGGGATAATATGGCAGTTAAAATGAGATTAAAAAGAATGGGAGCAAAAAAGAGACCATTTTATCGTATCGTAGTTGCTGATTCTAGATTTCCAAGAGATGGAAGATTTATAGAAGAAGTTGGTTATTATAATCCACTTGAAAATCCAGCAATTATTAAATTAGAAAAAGAATTAATTTTAAAATGGTTAAATAATGGAGCTACTCCAACTGATACAGTAAGAGACATTTTAAGTAAAGAAGGAATTATGAAAGAATTCCATGAATCAAAAATGACTAAAAAGGCTGGTAAATAATTATGGAATTAGTTAATTTGACAGAATTTTTAGTTAAAGAAATTTTACCTGGTGTAGAAGTAAAAATTAATAAAATTGATTCTGAGGGAGATACTGTAATTCAAGTATTAGTTCCAAATGAATGTATGAGTGCAGTTATAGGAAAAGGCGGAAATATAGCTAATTCTATACGTACAATTGTACAAGCAGCTGCTTATAGTAAAAAACTAGGTAGAGTTAGAATCAATATAGATTCATTATAGAATTGGAGTAAAATCCAATTTTTTTTAATATTTTTATTCAATTTCTTGTAATAAATTCTTTTATATATTATAATAATATATGAGCTATAGAATTGGAGAGGATATCTATGAAACAAAGAGTAATTAGTGCAATAGTTGCATTTATGATTTTTATTCCTATATTTATGATAGGTGGTAAAGTGTTTAATATTGCATTTTATATTTTAACTTTAATTGGTTTAAAAGAATTTATGAATTCAAGAGAACAAGAAAAAAAATTTCCTGATTTTATAAGATTAATATCATATATACTAATTTCATTTTTATATTTTGTAAATACGTATGATGCAGGGTTAAAATTTTCTATTGATTATAGAATAATTGCAGGTCTTTCAGTTGCATTATTGCTTCCTGTAATACTATATCATGATGAAAAAGTATATAATGTAAGAGATGCATTTTATTTGTTAGGTGGAGTATTTTTTCTAGGATTTTCTATGTCTTTGTTTTATATGTATAGAATGAATAGTTTGAGTTTAATGATCTTTTTATTCTTAATAACTATGATAACAGATTCATATGCTTATTTTACTGGAAGATTGATAGGAAAAACTAAATTGATAGAAGCTATTTCTCCTAATAAAACTTGGGAAGGAACTATAGGTGGTAGTTTAGTTGGTACTTTTGTATGTACTGTTTATTATTTAACAGTAATAGACCCAAATGCTTCTATATATGTAATTGCCTCTATAGTATTACTTTTAAGCGTAGTAGATCAATTAGGTGATTTGTTTTTTTCGGCAATAAAAAGAAGATTTAGAATTAAAGATTTTTCTAATTTAATGCCAGGGCATGGTGGAGTATTAGATAGGCTTGATAGTATTATATTTGTAATGCTAACATTTACTTTCTTTTTAAACATATTATAAAGGGTGATTAAATGACAATTATATATTTTATATTTATATTAGGGACAACAGTGTTTGTTCATGAACTTGGGCATTTTATGTTTGCTAAAAAATATGGTGTTCATGTTTATGAATTTTCATTAGGTATGGGTCCTAGATTATTTAAGTTTAATAGAAAAAACGATGAAACAGATTATTGTATAAGATTATTTCCAATAGGTGGATTTGTACAAATGGCAGGAGAAGAACTTGAAGTAGATGAAGATGTTCCAGAAGAAAAAAGATTAACATCAAAACCTGCTTTTCAAAGATTTATGATAATGGTAGCGGGAGTTATGATGAATTTCATAACAGCTATTATATTATTGTTTTTTATTGGACTATTTAATATAGTATCATTAAATAATGTATATGTAGATGGTAGTACTATTGAAGGGTTAAATGATGGAGATAAAATAGTTGCTATAAACGGAAATTTTGTAAATAATTATGATAAATTAGCTCTTGAAATGACAATTGCAGGTAATGAAGAATTTACTATGACTGTTAAAAATAGTGATGGTAAAAAATATGATGTCGAAGTAAAACCAATAGAAGTTGGGTTAGATTATTTACCTTATGGAAAAGATTTTGGTTTTTCGGTTTCAAATTTAGAGATAGTAAAGTCTGATATAGAAGGATTAGAAAAAGGTTATACTATTTTAGAAATTGATGGAGAAAGAATTGAAAATTTTGATTCATTATTAACTACTATGAATGATGTTGAAGATGAATTTGAATTAGTAGTTGAGGATGAAGAGGGAGAAGAATATGAATTTACTATAGATGTAAAAGAAAAAGAAGAGGATACATCTTTAGGGTTTAGTTATGGTTTTTATTTGCAAGGTGAAGAAGAAAAAGGATTTATAGCTGCTATTAAATATGCGTTTATAAAATTCTTTAGTACAATTGAACAAATGATATTTACTGTATTTTATTTAATTACAGGAAAGATTAGTTTGAGTATGATGTCTGGACCTGTAGGAATATTTAGTATTGTAGATACTGTATCTAGTACAGGTTTTTCAAATATAATTTCACTTTTATGTTTAATTTGTATTAATGTTGGTTTTATTAATTTGTTGCCATTTCCAGCATTCGATGGATGTCATATATTATTTATAATTATTGAAAAAATAAAAGGTAGTAGAGTAAATCCTAAAGTAGAAAATATAATTCATACAATTGGTTTTGTATTACTTATGATTTTAATGGTGTTTATTACTTTTAATGATATAATTAAATTGTTTTAGGGGTGTAATATGTTAAAACTAGAACACGTAACAAAATATTATGATGATTTTAAGGCCGTAGAGAATCTTTCTTTTGAAGTAAAAGAAGGAGAAATCTTTGGCCTTCTTGGTATAAATGGAGCAGGAAAAACTACAACATTTAGAATGATTATGGGACTTTTAGATATAACAGAAGGAAATATAACTTTAGATGGTAAAAAAATAGATTATAATCAAACTGATAAAATAGGATTTTTAACTGAAGAAAGAAGTTTACTTACTAAGTTAACCGTTAAAGAACAAGCTATTTATTTTGGAGCTTTAAAAGGTATGACTGATGAATCTATTTTAAAGCGTTTAGATTATTTACTTGATAAATTTGGAATAACTAAATATAAAGATAAAAAAATAAAAGAATTATCTAAAGGTAATCAACAAAAAATTCAGTTTATAACTTCAATTATAAATGAACCTAAATTATTAATATTAGATGAACCTTTTTCAGGTTTAGATCCATTCAATATAGAATTATTTAAAAATGAAATATTAGAACTTTCAAAAAAAGGAAGTATTATTATATTTTCATCACACAGAATGGATCATGTAGAATTATTTTGTAAAAAATTAGTAGTTTTGGTAAACGGAAAAACAGTTTTAGAAGGTAATATAAAAGATATAAAAGAAAGTTATCAAAAGAAGAATATTATACTTAGAGCAGATATAAATAAAAAAGAACTAGAAAAAATAAATGGAGTAGAAGAAGTTATTGAAAAAACAGATGAATATGAAATAAAAATTTCTTCTAAAGAAATAATCAGTAAAGTATTTAATTACGTATCTAAATGCAATAATGTATTAAAGTTTGTAGTAGAAGAACCAAGTTTAAATGAAATATTTATTTCAAAAGTAGGTGAATCTTATGAGAAGTAAATTAAATTTTTTAATTAATGTAAGTTTAAAAAAAAAAATAAAATCAAAATGGTT
>JAZTXB010000045.1:0-4320 GCA_045636225.1 Bacilli bacterium | reverse complement strand
TAAGTAATGATAATTTTAAATTAGAAAGTAGAGTAGACAATTCTTTTTTTGATGGTTCTGTATATTTTAAATTATCTGTATTAAGATTACATATTCTTTTATATTCATTAAAATGTTTATTATATAGCTCTACACTATATTGTTTTAAATCCCTAAGAATAAACTCTATATCTTCCATTAGTTTTGTTGTTTCATTTTGAGTTTCTAAATCTTTTTCTTCTTTCAAAATAATTTCTTTATTAAATACATTTTCGTTATAGTAATATTTAATTTTATTGATAATTTTTTTGTTACCTATCTTTTTCTTTAAATATTTTTCAACTTCATTTAAACTTGCAACACCATAACCATCTATTATATACATAAATCTATCAAGATTATTGTCTTTATATATCCTTCTTTTTTCGATGGCACGATTGTCATCAAAATTATAAAAATATTCTATATTACCGTTTTCTTCTATCGGGAATAAAAGTCCTGTTAGTAATTCTTTACCATAATGTTTGCCATCTGTTGATTCAACAATTTCATAAATCATATCTGGTGTGTTAGGAGAATTTTCTTCAAAAACATGACTTAGCTTATCTAAGATAGCAACTAATTCACTATCTGTTATTTTTGAATAGTCGTTTGCCCAGGTGTTTAAATTTTTCTTTAAATAGTCAAAATCAATTTTATTTAATTTTAATTCATTTCTATCAAGGTTGCTAGGATAAACGTCATAGTCCGTAAATGCTCTTATAATACAAATCGAACAATCGATAGCACGACTTTTTAATAATCTCCCTATATAATATGTTTTCATAAAATCCCCCTTTAAAAAAGTGTTACTATTGTAGCACATTTTTAATAATATTTCAATAAAAAAAGGTATTAATACCTTTAATATTCATTGTAAAATATAGATTCACTTGTTATATTTATAAGTAAACTTCTAAGTGCCTCTAAATCGTTTTTTTCTACTATATAAGTAGCGTGAGCATCACAGTTATTTAATTTTTTTAAATTTTTAATAGCTTTTGATGCCATTGGATTAGTAGTAGAACAGATAGAAAGAGCAATTAATACATCATTTAAGTTTAATGTAGAACCATTACTTAATGATTCTTTCTTTAATTTTAAAATAGGTTTTAATACACTAGGGGAAAGTAAATCTATTTCATCTGGTATATCAGTTAAATGTTTTATTGAATTTAATATTAAACTAGCGGCTGGGCTTAATAGTTTTGTTTGTCTACCTGTAATTATTGTGCCGTCATCAAGTTCAAGAGCCATAGCTCTTTTTTTAGATTTTTTTTCTTTATCAATTGCGGCATCAATGACAGTAAGTAATGATTTATCGATTTTAAGTTCATTTATAAGTAATTTAATTTTTTTAGGTATTTCTTCATCACAATTTCCTAATTTAGCATCCACCTTAGCTTTATAGTATCTTCTAAGTATTTCTTTTTTTGCTGCTGTTCTTATTACTTCATCATTAGTAATTGAGTTACCTATAGAATTAACCCCCATATCAGTAGGGGATTTATATATATCTTCACCACTAATTTTATGTAATATATTTTTTAGAACAGGGAATACTTCTAAGTCTCTATTATAATTTACAGCTTTTATACCATATGCTTCTAAGTGAAATGAATCAATCATATTTCTATCATTTAAATCGGCAGTAGCTGCTTCGTAAGCAACATTAACAGGATGCTTTAAAGAAAGATTCCATACTGGAAATGTTTCGAATTTTGCATAACCTGCTTTTACACCACGTTTGTGTTCATGGTATAACTGAGATAGACAAGTAGCTAGTTTACCACTACAAGGTCCGGGAGCATTAACAACAACAAGTGGTTTAGTTGTTTCTATATATGGATTAGCGCCATATCCTTCTTCACTAACAATAACATCTACATCGGTAGGATATCCTTTTGTTGGCGTATGAATATAAGTTTTTACATTCATACTTTCTAATTTTTCTTTAAATCTATTAACGCTACTTTGTCCTTTATAAAGAGTAATCACAACACTATTAACTTCTATTTCTAACTCTTTCATAATATTTATTAATCTAATAACTTCCATATCATAACTAATTCCATAATCAGCTCTTACTTTTTTTTCAATGTCTTTAGCATTTATACAAAAAATAATCTCACATTGATCCTTTAGTTCTTTAAGTAATCTAATTTTTGAATCAAGTTTAAATCCTGGTAAAACTCTTTTAGCGTGGTGATCATCAAATAATTTACCGCCAAATTCTAAATAAAGTTTATTATTAAACATTTTAATTCTTTCTTTTATTGCATCAATTTGAGATTTTACATATAACTCATTATCAAAACCTTTTTTCATAAACCCTCCACATATCATAACATTATAACCATTATAACATTTTTAAAATAATAAAAAATAGTCTTTTCTTTTATTCTAAAAGTGATATAATTAAAATGGACACTCTAAAAAAGTATTAGTGATTCTAATACTTTTTTTAATGCATATTTTTAATTAGGAGGTATAGAGTGTTTAAAAAGATTTGGAAAAATTATAAATTTCCTTTAATACTTTTAATATCTATAATAATAGGATGTATTATAGGTATTATATTTAAAGAGAATAGTTTAGTTTTAAAACCGTTTGGAACTATATTTATAAATATGTTATATACGATAGTAGTTCCACTTGTATTCTTTACTATCTCTAGTAGTATATCTAGTATAAGAAGTTTTAAAAAACTAGGTAAAATATTTAGTGTGATGTTTATAGTATTTATAATAACAAGTACTATAGCTGCTTTATTTATGTTAATAGGGGTTAAAATAATAGACCCAGTAGGAAATATAAATATAGCTATGGAAAGTGGTACATTAGAATCTATTGATTTTGGAAGTAAGATTGTAGATATGATAACTGTATCAGATTTTTATTACTTACTTTCAAAAAGTAGTATGTTACCACTTATAATATTTTCGTGTATATTTGGGTTCGCAGTTGGTATGCTTAAAAGTGGAAGAGAAAAAGTATCTAATGCTTTAAATTATATATCAAATGTAATGATGAATGTAATAAAAATAGTTATGTATTATGCTCCAGTAGGTTTATGTGCTTATTTTGCTTCACTTGTTGGAGAATACGGAAAAGAAATAATAGGTAGTTATGCTAAAAGTATGATATTTTATTTTGTAATGGCTATGCTTTATTATTTTGTTTTCTATACAGTATATAGTTATATAGCTAGAGGTAAAAAGGGAGTAAAAGATTTTTATAAAAATATATTTACTCCTACAGTAACATCACTTGGTACTTGTTCTTCACTTGCTAGTCTTCCTTCTAATTTGGAATGCGCAGAAAAAATGAATATTGATGAAGATGTAGCTAGAACAACACTTCCTATAGGAGCTACTATGCATATGGAAGGTTCTGCTATGGCATCCATACTTAAAATAGCTTTCTTATTTGGAATATTTGGAAAAAGTTTTACTGGTATAGATACATATTTAATCGCAATACTTATAGCAGTACTTTCAGGCGTAGTAATGAGTGGTATTCCTGGTGGTGGTCTAATAGGTGAGATGTTGATTGTGTCATTATATGGATTTCCTTTAGAAGCCTTTCCTATAATAGCTACTATAGGTTGGATAGTAGACCCACCAGCAACTTGCCTTAATGTAGTTGGAGACATAAGTAGTAGTATGCTCATTGAAAAACATGTCGAGTGACATGTTTTTATTTACACTTTTAAATTTTTGTATTATAATAAAAGGCATTTAGGTGATATATATGGATAATTATGAAAAACTATTAGAAGAAATAAATTTGTTTTTAAATAATGAAGAAATTCAAAGTAATGAAGAAATTATTAGTTTATATGATTTATATAGTATTATGGATAAAGAATTTATAAATTTAAGAAAATTAAGTTCTTTTGAAGAAAAAATTTTGCAAAAGTTAAATAATTTTAAAAATTATCATCACATAAATAATGACAAGTTTTTTATAAAAGATTCTTTTTATATAGATACTTATTGTGATGATGCTGTAGCAAAAATTATTCTTAGTAATTCTGATGGTGAAGATTCCGATAATTTTTACAAAATCAGTGTAAAAAAAGATAAAAATAAAGATGATTTATACTTAGATAAAAAAATGGATAAAGATAATAAACTTATTTGTAAATTTATTAAAAATAATTTTGATTTATTATTAGATACACTTTTAAATATAGAATTATATTATAATTTATTAGGTAAAACTTCAAACAAAGAAAATGATTTATATAGATTTGAAGGTTCTACTAATTTGTTTTGTTACAATATTATTTATAATAAA
>JAZTXB010000044.1:0-20130 GCA_045636225.1 Bacilli bacterium | reverse complement strand
TATATGTACCTGCTACTTCACCTGTTAATGTAATTTCTTTTTCGTCTCCTACTTTATATTTACTTATATTTCCCAATCTTACATTTGCTGCTATTGTATCCCAATCATCTTCCGCAAATGATTTTTGTTCTGGTATATATTTTAATTCTCCTGTTTCACTTTTTATTATTGTTTTATTATTTAAATCTATAGATATATCTGTTATATTTCCATTTTCTATTGTTATACTTCCACTACTTGGTTTTTCTCCATTTACTTCTACTATTAGTTCATCACCACTACATACTTTATCTGTTAGTGTTCCTATACATAGATTTCCATCTTCCATTATTGGGTATGTTCCATTTGTGATGCCTCCTTTATTTAGTGTGGCATCTGCGATAGTATATTCTACTGCATCTAAATAGAAATCTACTGATCTTAGTGTACTAGACTGTTTTGAATCATCTATTATATTTAGTACTATTGGAGTTGCTATTAGTGCAATGATTGCTAGTATTACTATTACTGCAAGTAACTCTATTAAAGTAAAACCTTTTTTCATATATATCCCCTACTTTCTATATTTATTCTATTATAAATATTAAAAAAAAGCAATAAATTTATTGCCTTTTTATTTTATTTCTATTTTTTCTTTTCCACCCATATATGGTCTAAGTGCTTCTGGTATATTTATACTTCCATCTTCATTATAGTTATTTTCTATGAAAGCTATTAACGCTCTAGTAGATGCAAGTACTGTATTATTTAAAGTATGTGCAAAGTAGTTTCCATTTTCCCCCTTTATTCTAATACCAAGTCTTCTTGCATGTGCATCTCCAAGTGTAGAACAAGAACCTACTTCAAAATATTTTTGTTGTCTTGGGCTCCAAGCTTCTATATCACAAGATTTAACTTTTAAATCAGCTAAATCTCCACTACAACATTCTAATTGTCTTACTGGTATATTTAAATTTCTAAAAATCTCAACTGTAAATCTCCACATTTTTTCATACCAATCCATAGACTCTTCTGGTTCACATATAACTATCATTTCTTGTTTTTCAAATTGATGAACTCTATATATACCTCTTTCTTCTATACCATGAGCTCCTACTTCTTTTCTAAAGCAAGGAGAATATGAAGTCATAGTTATAGGTAGCTCGTCTTTTTTTATCATTTGATCTTTAAATTTACCAATCATAGAGTGTTCACTAGTACCTATAAGGAATAAATCTTCACCTTCTATTTTATACATCATAGCATCCATTTCAGGGAAAGACATAACACCTTCTACTACACTACTATGAATCATAAATGGAGGAATACAGTAGATAAAGTTTTTATCTATCATATAATCTCTTGCATAATTAATCATAGCAGTTGAAAGTCTAGCAATATCTCCCATTAAATAATAAAATCCATTACCACTAGTTCTTCCTGAAGCTTCTTTATCAAGACCATTTAATTTTTCTAAAATATCTGCATGATATGGTATTTCAAAACTTGGAACTATTGGCTCTCCAAATCTTTCAACTTCTACATTCTGGCTATCATCTTTTCCAATAGGTACACTATCATCAATAATATTTGGAATGTTCATCATTATATCTTTAATTTGCTTTTCTAATTCTTCTTCTCTTTTTCCTAGTTCAGTAATTTCATCACCATATTTAGAAACTTCTTCTTTTACTTTATTTGCTTCTTCTTTTTTTCCTTCTCTCATAAGAGCGCCTATTTCACTACTTTTAGTATTTTTTAAAGCTCTTAAGTCGTCTCCTTTTTTCTTACAATCACGATATTCAATATCTAATTTTTCTACTTCATCTACTAAAGTAATTTTTTCTTCTTGAAATTTTTTCTTAATATTTTCTTTTACTAATTCTTTATTTTCTCTAATTAATTTTATATCTATCATATTATTTCCTCTCCTTTTACTTTTCTTAATTTTATTAATTGTTTACCATATTTTTGATGAAACCATTCTTGTCTATCTAGTGGTAACTGTTTTATTCTATCTAAATCATAATTATCTGACATATCAGCTTCTTTTAACCTTATAGCATGTATATTTCTACTATTAATTACTTTATCTATATCTTTATTATATAACTCTAATTTTTCTTCTTTTGTCATATTTGTTTTATCTATTTTATCATGAGTTACTAATTTAACGATTTCTATAATCTCTACTGGAAATCCTACCTCAATTAAATCATTCTCAGTTACTTCTGTATCTTCTATTACATCATGAAGTAATCCAGATACTTTTTCTATTTCTTCATTTAGCCTACCCGAGACTCTAAGTAAATGACCTAGATAAGGTTTTCCAGCCTTATCTATTTTATCTTTAAATAACTCAGTTACAATTAGTTTAGCTTTTAAATATAAATCAGACATACTAGCTATTTCTTTTAACTGCTCTAACGAAAAATAATTTAATAAATGATTTTTTGTCATAAAACCTCCTTAATACAAATAAAAGACTAATATAGGAGTGACTAGCACGGTACCATCCTAAATTAGTCTTAATTGTTATAACGGCATTGCCGGAAATGTTTACATTTCTCTCAAGAGTAGATTCATAAAATACAAGTATTAATTTTCACCAAACATTAACTCTCTTAAAAATAATATTTTATTACTAATCTCTTTCTTCGATTTATGTTTTTATTTTAACACTTATATATTCTTTAGTCAATACTATTTAAAAAATACTTTTTGTCTGCCCTTTTGCATTTCTACTTCTTTATTTTCATTTTCTTTTTGTCTTTTTAAACTTAACTCTTTTACTTTCATTTTTGAAATTAATTTAGTTATAAATTTAAGATGCCTTTTTTCATTTTTTGTATTAGTCTTTTTAGCAGAAGCAACTAAAGTTCTTGCAATTTCTTCTGAACTTATTCCATCATTTATTGCGCTTTTTATTTTAGCATTATTTTCCCTTACAAAATTAGATGCATAACTTTCATCTAAAATATTTTCTGTATTTTTTTTCATTTCTACAATACTTTCTACAACTTCTTTTGCTTGCTTAGGTGTATTTCCTATTTGATTTGATTTTTGTATCATATCATCTAAGGTAGAATTTACTGCTTCTCTATTTATTCCAGTACTAAGTGCATCTCTTAAATACTTTTCATTATTACTAATAATTTTACTTACTGCCATACTATCACCTATTATTATTTTAACTAATTTTTTTTATTTATACAATAAATTTTAATTTTTTTTAATTGTTATAGGACAAAATATGTAAAGCATATATTATTTTGAGGTGTTTATGTTTAAATTTATTAAATTTTTATTTAAAGATTTTTATCTTTTTGGGGCGGCTTATTCAAACAATAGTTTTCCTGATCCTCTTACAAAAGAAGAAGAAGATATATTTATAGAAAAAATGAAACTTGGTGATAAAGATGCTAGAGCTAAGTTAATAGAACATAATCTAAGGTTAGTTGCTCATATAGTAAAAAAATATGATAATACTAAAGAAGATTCAGATGATTTAATTAGTATAGGTACTATTGGATTAATTAAGGGTGTTGATAGTTTTTCGAATAGTAAAAACACTAAATTAAATACTTATGTCGCTAGATGTATAGAAAATGAAATACTTATGTATTTTAGAAATAATAAAAAAAGAAATAAAGATATTAGTATAAATGAATCAGTTGGATTTGATAAAGAAGGAAACGAAATAACTATTTTAGATATATTAAAAACTCCTGCTCCTGATTTTGCTCTTGATATTTATAAAGAAAATAGTATTACTGATTTAAAAAAATATTTAGATGTACTAAATACTAGAGAAAAAGAAATAATAATAGCTAGATATGGGCTTTTCGATACTGATGAAATAACACAAAAAGAAATAGCTAAAAAACTAAATATTTCTAGAAGTTATGTATCTAGAATAGAAAAAAGAGCTTTAACAAAAATACTTAGAGAATTTTTAAAATATAAAAAAATATAAAAAGTTGTTCTTTTTATATTTTTTTACTAAATATTATTTATTAAATAATTATCTAATAAACTAATTAACTCTTCATGAGTGTTAGTTTTGAATATTGATTCTTTTAATTCTTTTGTATTAGGTATACCTTTTAAATACCAAGCCGCATGACTTCTTATTTCTAATAAAGCAACCTTATATGGTTTAGTATCCATAAGTAATTTTAGATGTCTTTTTATCATCTCTATTTTTTCTTTTATTGTTACTTCTTGTGGTATTGTACCATTTTCTAAATATTCAACACATTCTCTTATAAGCCAAGGATTACCAAGTACTCCTCTTCCTATCATTATAGCATCACAATTAGTTTCATCAATCATTCTTTTAGCATCATAACAGCTTTTTATATCTCCATTACCTATTACAGGAATATTTACACTTTCTTTTACCTCTTTTATTATATTCCAATCTGCATTACCACTATATCCTTGACTGCGAGTTCTTGGATGTACAGTAATTGCACTTGCTCCAGCTTTTTCTATTACTTTAGCTATTTCTTTAGCATTAATACTTTTTTCATCCCAACCACTTCTTATTTTTACTGTAACTGGAATTGGTACTGCATCTACTACACTTTTTACTATTTCATATACTTTGTCTGGATTTTTTAAAAGAGCACTTCCCGCCTGTGATGAAATAGCGACTTTAGGTACTGGACATCCCATATTAATATCAATTATATCTGGTTTCATATTTTCATATATATATTTAGCAGCTATTACAAATGAATCTTTATCACTACCGAAAATTTGCTGAGATATTGGTCTTTCAAAATCAGTCATATAAAGCATATCAACTGTTTTTTTACTACCATACATAATTGCTTTATCGCTAACCATTTCAGCAACTATTAATCCAGCACCCATTTCTTTTATTATTGTTCTATACGCACTATTAGAAATACCCGCCATAGGAGCAAGTACTACTTTATTTTTTATTTCCACATTTCCAATTTTAAACATGTCAATCACCTGTAACTATTTTATCACATAATACTAATTTTTTATATAAATAAAAAAAGTTAATTAAATTAACTTATCTATATCTTTAGGTACTTTATCATTAACAACAGTATTTACAATTTTATCTTCTTGTTCCTTTGATACATTTTTACCTGTCATTTTACTTAATGTTTGAATTATTTCTCTTAAAGTACCTTCATTTTTTAAATCATTCTGTTGTAATTTTTTAGCTAACTCTATTATAGTTTCCTTTCCAACATTAGTTCTCTTCTCTATTTTTTGAAAAAATGAATCCGAAAAACCCATAAAAAAAACCTCCTACATTAGTATATGTAAGAGATTTAATTTTGTTGTTCTTTTAAAGATAATATTAACCCTATTATTATGTAGTAGAAAGGTGCAACATGTATAACACTTATATTTGCAAATGCTTGAATAGAATAAGCAACAAATCCGCCTAATAAAATTATTACTAAGTTTTCTTTTGTTCTAAGTCCTTTTATAAATGTAAGTAAACATAATAATAAATATGGAAGTAACCCTATTAATCCAGATGACGCTAATGTATGTAAATAAACATTATGTGCATTATCTACTATTTCTGGATATTTACGAACTGCATGTATTCCATTTTCACTAGTTACAAAATACACTTCATTTATATCTACACCTTCATAATATGCTAAATAAAGATTGTCATAACCAACACCATTAATTAAATTTTCTTTTGCTATTCTAAAACTATTTCTCCATATATCGCCTCTACCAGAATCTATCGTTTCAAATACTTCTTTTCCACCTCCAATAACATCATTTGACTTTGTTGAAGTTATTGCCGCTGTAAAATCACACATTTCACACTTATCAGAGTCTAATATTATATTATTTATTAAATATGTAACTGAATATGTAGCTACTAGTATTATAACTAAACATAATATTTTTTTAAAAATATTTTTTTTCTTTATAAATAAAAATACTAGTAAAAAAATTAAAGTTATTATGTAAGTCAAAATAGGCCCTAAAGATTGACTATTTATAAGAGAGAAAAAGAATAATATTAATAATAATATATCTTTTATTTTTATATTTTTTTCAATTAAAAATTTCGAAGTTATTATACTAAGTACTGTTACAATCATACTTCCAAAGAAATTTGGATTCCCACATAATCCAGTTGCCATTTGTTTAGCAGGAGTAAACCAAAGTATAAATTTAAAATTAAAATATACTTGACATATAGCATATACTGCATTTATTGCAGCTATAATTATAAACATATTTACTACTTTATTTATATCTTCTTTTTTACCATATAATTTCCAATCTATAAATAGTAAATAATATGTAAGCAACGAACAATAGCCTTCATGTCGATAAACTTTGCCAAGGAAAGACATTTTCACATCTATAGAAAATAAACTTACAATAACTCCGCCTACTACCAGAACAAAAAATATATAATCATATATATCCAAATCTCGATCTACTTTTATTAAATTTTTTATATACAAATAAAATAAAAATGGTATACAAAAATATAAAATATATGAAATATTTATTGAATCATAATCTCCAATAATACCATAATTTTGCAAATAAAATGCGAATTGCTTTACAATTTGCAATAAAAATATTATACAGAATGTAAATATATATAAAATTTTCTTATCATCTATTTTTCTTAACAACTTCATACTAACACCTACTTAATCATATCACATAAATAAAAAAAAAGGAACTATTGTTCCCCTTTACTTTTAAAATTTATTACTATAGGTGTTCCACTAAAATCAAATGATTCTCTT
Source organism: Bacilli bacterium (assembly GCA_045636225.1). Classification (GTDB taxonomy): domain Bacteria; phylum Bacillota_I; class Bacilli_A; order RF39; family UBA660; genus UMGS1613. Next base: position 13,366 of record JAZTXB010000044.1, on the reverse strand, counting down.
ATTTTATTTTCTAAATATCTCTCATATGAAAAATGTACTAAACCTTTACTATTTACTTGAATATTAAATGTTGGAGGACAAGTGCTAACTTGAGTACTAAAATATATTTTTAATCTCTTTCCTTTATAACTAGGAGGTAAATTAAGTTCATACGCATCCATTATTACTTGATTAAGTAAACTAGTTTTTATTTCTCTTTTACTATTTTCATATGCGCTTAATACTTCCGGCATAAGTGTATGAATTCTTTTTTTAGTTTTTGCACTCAAAAAAACTACTTTAGCATATGACATAAATGTAAAATTAGCCTCTATATCATTTTTCCATCTTTTAATAGCTTCATCTTTATCTTCTATTAAATCCCACTTATTAACAGCAATTACCACAGCTTTACCTGCGTCAAGAGCATATCCTGCTATATGTTTATCATGTTCTATTATTCCTTCTTCAGCATTTATAACAATAACACATACATCAGATCTATCTATAGCTTTTAAACTTCTAAGCAAACTATATTTTTCAACGTTCTCATATATTTTTCCACGTTTTCTCATACCAGCTGTATCTATTACTACATATTTTTCATTATTATAATTAAATTCTGTATCTATTGCATCTCTTGTAGTTCCTGCTACATCACTTACAATTACTCTTTCTTCATTAAGTATTGCATTAACTAAACTACTCTTTCCTACATTTGGTCTTCCTATTATTGAAAACTTAATCTTAGTATCATCTATATCTTCTTCTATTTTTGGAAAATTAGCAGTAATTAAATCAAGTAAATCTCTGATTCCATCACCTTGTTCACCACTAACTTTTATATATTTGTCAAACCCAAGTTCGTAAAATTCATATTCATTTTCTTTAATATGCTTACTATCACACTTATTAATAGCAACTATTACTTTATCTGCTACTTTCTTAAGCATATCTCTAACTAAAAAATCATCACTTGTAAGTCCATCTTTTCCATCTACTACAAAAACAACTAAATCAGCTTCATCTATAGCTAAACTAGCTTGCATTCTTATCTCATTATTAAAATTTTCTTTTCCTAATTCAATACCACCAGTATCTATTAAATGAAATTTATAGTCATAATAATTTACATTGCCATATACTCTATCTCTTGTTACTCCAGGGGTATCCTCTATAATAGATAATTTTTTTCCCACCATTTTATTAAATATTGTACTTTTTCCCACATTTGGTCTTCCTACAAGTGCCACTACTGGTTTTCTCATATTATCATCCCTTTTTCTTAGCATATTATAACACGTAAAATACAATAAGTAAATTAATTATAAACAAAAAAAGATTCTTACGAATCTTTATGCGCCTACATTACTAGAAATTTCCATTGTTTCTGAAAATGCATCTGGATAATCTTCACCACAAGATACTGATAATGAAGTTCCTTGTATATTTAATGGGCAAACTACCTCCCCATTTGTTGTTTGCACAACATCTTTTCCATCTTTTTGTGTCCAAATTGCACCAGTCATATCAAAATTTTCTTTTATTTGTTCCGTTGTTGGTACTGCACCACTATTCATTGCTAATGCTATACTATAAGCTTTTTCAAATGCATCTATAATATAACCAGCAGAAATCTTATTAGAGCTTTGTCTACTATCGTCAATAATCCCTAAAACGATTGGTGTTGCAATTAATGCAATGATTGCTAAAATAACGATTACAGCTAATAACTCTATTAATGTAAAACCTTTACTTTTCATTTCTTCACCGCCTTTACCATTACCTTTTTATAGATTAAATATAACACGTTTACATTTTTTTGTCAATAGCATGAATAACGTTATTTATGGAATTAGAAACTACATATGCCAACTTTTGTATAACAAAATCGATCTCTTTTGGTGTTACCATAAAATTATATCCAATAGGATTCAAAACTTCATAAATGAATATTTCTAATTCTTCTTCATCCAAAGTTCCTAAAAGTCCCAATAACTTTTGCTTTTCTTGTTTATCCTCTTTTATTTCAGTATTTAAATAGTTAACATTATTAAAAGTTAATCTACTTTTTGGATTAGTTGTATAATTTCTGTTAAATTCATAATTTTTATAAACAAAATTTATTGTATTTGCTACAATTACTGCTGCATCAACAACTGTTGGAACTCCTATTGCAATAACAGGTATTCCTAAAGTATCTTTACTTATTTCTTTTCTTTTATTTCCGATCCCACTTCCGGGATGTATTCCTGTATCTGTTATTTGAATTGTTTTATTAAGTCTTTCTATACTCTTACTTGCAAGGGAATCTATAACAATTAAATAATCTGGTTTTATTTTTTTTACTATCGATTCAATTATATCACTTGTCTCAATACCAGTTTCCCCCATTACTCCAGGATTTATAGCAGATAACCTTTTAAAATTTTCGCTTAATTCATCAAGTAAAAATATATGATTCGTAACTATTATATTTTCAATAGTAAGCGGTCCTAGTGAATCTGGTGTAGATTTATCATTACCTAAACCAACTACTAATCCATAAGAATCGTTATTAATCTTTAACATATCATTTAATACTTCTTGTAAAACCAAACTTACTTTATCCGCATTATCTGAATCTGTAATATCATCAAACTCTAGAGTTATATATTTACCCCTTTTCTTTCCAAGTGCATTATTCTCTTCTAATAAAACCTCTGTGACATTTATATCTTTTATTTTTTTTATATATTTTTTTACGCCCTTTAACTCTTCTTTTTCTAGTTCATCAATTGTTAAATCTGTTCTTATTTGATATTTTGATAAATCTATTTGTTTATTCATGTAATCACCAATATTATTTTAAACAAATTTAAGTATTTTATTGCTTTTTTATTATTTTTTTGTTAAAATATGTGTATATATGACTTGGAGGTGAACTTATGCCAAATTTAAAAAATGCTAAAAAAAGAGTTTTAGTAAATATCAAAAAAGAAAAAGTTAACAATGAATTTGAAGCTAGTATGAAAACTGCTATCAAAAATGTAGAAAAAGCTGTAGTTGCTAAAGATAAAGAAAAAGCAAATGATAAATTAAAAGTTGCTATCAAAACTATAGATAAAGCTGCTCAAAAAGGAGTAACTGCTAAAAATACTGCTGCTAGAAATAAATCTAGATTGACTAAAAAAGTTAATTCAATGGAGTAATTATTTACTTCTTTTTTTATTTTTTAATTTATGTATTGTTTGTAAAAAATTTGTATGCTATAATTATAATGGTGGTAAAATGAAAGACTTTTTGAAGATTTCTTTTTTATTAATTTTACTTGTCCTTGTATATGTATATAGAGTTAATATTGCTACTTTTATTACTGATGAAATAATATATAGAGGTAGCAATAAAGTATTAACATACAATGAATATTATATAGAAAATGATTATTTATATGTTCAAAACACAGACGCAAGAAACGCAACTACTTATCAAGAAGTTTTAAATCTTTTCTATACTATTATTAATAGTGGAGATGATAGTTTTTCATTTTATTGTGATTATGATAATTGCATTAATGACATAAAAAAAATTACAACTAACAACAATATAGTTTCCAATATAAATAATTTTGTTCATCCATATAATTCATTTGATTCTATAAATATAAATGTCACATCTAGTGGAATGATTACAGTAAAAATTAAAAAAGTATATAATGATGAGCAAATCGAGTTTATAAACAATTATATAAATGAATTTACAATAAAATATATTAATTTATCTATGAGTAATTATGACAAAATTAGAACATTCCATGATTATATAGTTAATACAACAATCTATGATGAAGATAATACATTTGAATCATATACCGCATATAATTTAATCACATCTGGAATATCTATTTGTGGTGGATATAGTGATATTATGTCAATATATTTAAATTCTCTAGGAATAAAAAATTATAAAATTACATCTGATAACCATATTTGGAATTTAGTAGAGTTAGATGGTGCGTGGTATCATTTAGATGCTACTTGGGATGACCCAATAGCTAGTGATGGTAAACAATATTTAATTCATAATTTTTTCATGATTCCAACGAACAAATTACTAGAGCTTGATAGATTAGAACATAATTATGACAAAGAAACTTATTTAGAAGCAAATTAAAATCCAATAAAATGGATTTTTTGTTTTAAAAAAATAAAAAAAGACATACTAATCATTATGTATGTCTTCTATTATTTCTTCTATTTTTTTACCATATTCTATTGATTCATCATATATAAATTCAAGTTCTGGTACATGTCTTAATTCTATTCTATCTGCAAGTTCTCTTCTTATGAATCCTTTAGCACTTTTAAGTCCATTTAAAGTTTCTTTTACTTCTCCTAGTGTTGTAAAGTAAACTTTTGCATAACTTAGATCACTAGTAACATCAACTGCAGTTATTGTTATAAACTTAATATTTGGATTTTTAACTTCGTTAGCAAGTATATAACTTAACTCTCTTTGAACATTACTATTTATTCTTTCATTTTTTATTGACATTATTTTTTCACTACCATTTCATATGCTTCTATTACATCACCTACTTTAATATCATTAAAGTTAGTTATTGTAATACCACATTCAAAACCTTTTTTAACTTCTTTTACTGTGTCTTTTTCTCTTTGAATAGAATTAATTTCTCCATCATATATAACAGCACTATCTCTTATTATTCTAACTTTAGAATTAGATTTAACTACTCCATCTAATATGTAACTTCCTGCAATTGTTCCTACTTTTGAAAATTTAAATAATTGTCTTACTTCTGCTGAACCTATTACTTTTTCTTCATATTCAGGATCTAGCATACCTTTCATAGCAGCTTCCATTTCTTCTACTGCTTTATATATAATATCATATAATCTAATTTCTACACCTTGGTCTTTTGCATAATCTTTAATAGAATTATTAGGTCTTATATTAAACCCTATTATAATAGCATTTGAAGCACTAGCAAGGACTATATCACTTTCTGTAATAGCACCAACACTACTTCTAAGTACTTTAACTTTTACACCTTCAACTTCTATTTTTTCTAAAGTATTTTTTACTGCTTCTGCTGAACCATTTACATCTGCTTTTACAATTACATTTACTTCTTTTATTCCCTCTTGTATTTTAGCAAATATATCTTCTAAAGATACTGTACCTTTAGAATTTTGTTTCAAGTGTTCTTCTGTTTTTCTAGCTACACCAATGCTTCTAGCTTTTTTCTCAGATCCAAAAGCCATAAATTTATCTGCAGCAGAAGGAGTCCCATTAAGCCCTGTTATTTCTACTGGTTGACTAGGAAGTGCTTCTATTATTTCTTCACCTTTATCATTTTTTAGTGTTCGCACCTTTCCATAACTTGTTCCAACTACTATTGGATCTCCAAGTCTAAGCGTACCATTTTGTACAAGCACTGTTACAATAGAACCTACTTGTTTATCAAGTCTTGATTCTACTACAGAACCACTTGCATATCTATTTGGATTAGCTCTATAATTTTCCATTTCTGCAACAAGTACTATATTATCAAGTAATTCTTCTATACCAAGACCTTGTTTTGCACTTATTTGTGTATAAATAGTATCTCCACCCCAAGAATCTGGAGTAAGTCCATATTCAGCAAGTTCACTCATTACTCTTTCAATATTAGCTCCTGGTTTATCAATTTTATTTATAGCAACTAATATTGGTACTCCTGCTGCTTTTGCATGGTCTATTGCTTCTTTTGTTTGAGGCATAACACCATCATCTGCAGCTACTATTATTATAACTATATCAGTAATACTAGCTCCTCTAGCACGCATTTCTGTAAATGCAGCATGCCCTGGAGTATCGATGAATGTTATTAATTCATCTTTTACTTTTACTTGGTATGCACTTATAGCTTGAGTAATTCCTCCCGCTTCACCTTCAACTACATTAGTTTTTCTAATAGTATCAAGAAGTGTTGTCTTACCATGGTCTACATGTCCCATTATTGTAACAACTGCAGGTCTTTTTACTAAATCTTCATCATTATCAGTTATCTCTATATCTTCAAATTTAGTTTCATCTATAACTTGTTCTCTTTGTAATTCTTTTCCATATTCGTTAGCAAGTAATTCAGCATTTTCAAAATCAACTTTATTATTTACTGTAGCAAGTATTCCTAGCATAAATAATTTCTTTATTAATTCACTAGCTGCTACATTAAGTTCTTTTGCTAAATCAGATATAGTCATTCCATCCTTATATGTAACTACATTAGTATTAACAACTGGTGTATTACTTATAAGTTTTTCTTTATTTTTATACATTTCTTTTTTCTTTTTAGCTAATTCTTTTTTACCAACTTTATTTTTGTTTATAGGTTGTGTTTGTTTCTTTTGTTTTGAGTTATTTACAATATTTTCTATTTTTTCATTTTCTTTTTCTATAAGCGCATCTTCATATTCTAAGTCTTCTAATTCCTCTTCTTCAATTATTTCATCTATAGAATTATCTAACTCAGTAATTGCCTCTTCATCTAGCATATCATCTTCATTATTAACTTTAATATTTAGTTTTTTACATAAATTTAAGATTTCACTTACAGTTTTATTTACATCTTCTGCGTATTCTAATACACTCATCATATAAAACACCCTCTTTCTATATTTTTCTTATTTTAGTTCCTGCCTCCGCTAAAAAGTTCTTTGATAATTCATCTGGATAATCTTTATCATATACTATTTCACTAACTCCACTACTTACAAGTAGTTTTGCACATATATGACATGGGAATGTTGTTATATATGCAACACTACCATCAAGTTTTACACCATTTCTAGCAGCTTCAGAAATTGCCAGTTGCTCAGCACATATAGCACGACAAACTTCTCTTCTTGTTCCACTTGGTATATTTAATTTTTCTCTTATGCATCCTACTTCTGCACAATCATTAATTCCACCTGTCATATTATTATAACCCTGTGCGATAACCATGCCATCTTTAACAAGTACTGCTCCTACTTTAGCTCTAAAACATGATGATTTTTCTGCTTGTTCATAAGCTTTATCCATATATTCTCTATCCATAAATCTCCTATAACTCTATTACTACTTGTTTGTTTTTCTTTTTATACTGTCTATATTTTATTCCACATACATCAAACATTTTTTTAGCAACTATATTTCCTTCTGTACCACTATATTTATCACTTAAATATATAACTTCTTTTATTCCTGATTGAATAATTATTTTTGCACATTCATTACAAGGAAAAAGTGTTACAAAAAGTTTGCACCCAGATACATTAACTTTTGAATTAAGTATTGCATTTAATTCTGAATGACACACATAAGCATATTTAGTATTAACAAAATCGCCTTCTCTATCCCACTTCATATCCTTATCATCATCAAAACCTATTGGTGCTCCATTATATCCTACAGATACTATTTTATTATCATTATCTACTATACAAGCACCTACTATAGTACTGGGGTCTTTACTTCTTTCAGAAGATAATATAGCAAGTCCCATAAAATATTCTTCCCATGATAAATAATCATTTCTTTTCATTAAGCACCTACTTTACTTCTTAATTCTTCGTAAACAGATGTAGGAACTTCTACTTCTAATCTTTTATTTAATATTTTAGATTTTTCTGCTTTATCAAAAGTTTCTATATCTTTTTTTAGATAAGCGCCTCTACCATTAGCTTTACCAGTTTCATCTACTATAACAGTACCTTCTGGTGTTCTTACAACTCTAATTAATTCTTTCTTAGGTAATTTTTCACCAGTTATTACACATGTTCTCATTGGTATTTTTTTCATAAGCCACCTACTCTAAAATATTAATTCCTGATTCTTTTACTTGTTCTAAAGTTTTAATTTCTAATTTATAATGTGTTAAACGACTTGCAAGTTTTACATTTATTCCTGATTTTCCAATTGCTAAACTTAAGTTTTTATCATCAACTACTACCATAGTTTCTTTAGTTTTTTCATCAAGTATAAATACTCTTAAATCTTTTGCTGGGCTAAGCGCATTCTTAATAAACTCAACAGGATCTTTAGAATATTTAACAATATCTATTTTTTCTCCACCAAGTTCATTTAATATATTAGCAATTCTAGTTCCTTTTTCACCTATACAAGCACCAATTGGATCTACATTACTATTTTCTGAATAAACAGCAATCTTTGTTCTATTACCAGCTTCACGTGCTACACTATAAACAAGAACTGTTCCTTCACTAATTTCTGGAATTTCAAGTTCAAATAATCTTTTTATAAATCCATAATGTTTACGAGTAAGTAAAATTAATGCTCCTTTAGAATTAATATCTACTTTACTAATATAAACTTTAATATTAGACCCCATCTTAATATGTTCCCCAGGAATAATTTCTGTTTTTGGAAGTAATCCTTGAGTTCTACCTAAATTAATATAGTAGTTATTTTCATCTTCCATTTCAACTGTACCTGAAACCATTTCATCTTGTTTTTCTCCAAACTCTGATGCAATACTATTTCTCTCAGCTTCTCTTACTTTTTGAATTATTACTTGCTTAGCTGTAGCAGCTGCAACACGTCCAAATTCTGCGGCATTTACTTCTTCTTCTATTGTTTCTCCAACTTTAATTTCTGGATCTAACTTCTTAGCATCTTCAAGTGTTATATGAATTCTTTCATTAAATACAAAAGGTCTATATCTAAGTTCTTCTGGTAAATCTTCTAATTCTTCATCTTCTAATTGTTCTTCTGTTAATTCTTCTTCTTCTCTAAGTGGAATTAAATCTTCATCAAGCGATTCTTTATGATTTTTATCAAGTACAACTGTTTTAAATGAAAATAATTTAAATTCATTTTTATCTTTATCTACTTCTACACGTACATTTGATAATCCAGAATTTTTCTTATAAGCACTTGTTAAAGCAAGTACCATAGCTTCATAGATATATTCTCTTTCCATTCCGCGTTCTTCTAATAATTCTAATGCTTTTTTAAATTCTTTACTATTCATATTATTCACAACCTTTCTCTTTAGAACATACATCAAGTATATAACTATCCTTAATATAATCTACTGTGTCTAAAAGTGGGTCTACTACATGAGTAACTTTAACACAGTCCTCTATATCAATAATCCCATTTTTATCAATAATAACTCTTAGAAAATAATTTCCATCTTCCTTTTCATATAATACTTCATCAAGTATATAACCTTCTTTTTCTACTGATGATTTTAAAAGTTCAAACACTTTACTTGCAATATCCATAAGTACCTCCTAATTACTTTAAAGAGTGGGAAAAAATCCCACTCTTGCTTGCAACAACTAGATTATATCACATTTTTTAATATTTTCAAACTATTTTTTATAAAATTTGGTATAATATAATAGGTGATACAATGGAAAAACAAAAAAATCCAGATTTAAGAAATGCTTTAATTGGTACAGGTGTTATTTTCTTATATTTAATAGCTTCTTCATTCCCTTATGAATTCTTAGGAATATTTGGTATTAACTATAATAATTTAAACATAATACTAAAATCTATTTATTTAATTTCTTATGAAGTATCTTTAACACTCATAATAATATATATTTATAGAAAAGATATTATTCCTAATTTTAAAGAATTTATAAAAAACAATACTAAATATTTTAAAAAGTATATTAAATACTGGTTTTTAATGCTTATACTTATGATTGGTAGTAACTTAGTAGTAACACTTTTCACTGAAAGTGACATTGCAGCTAATCAATCTGCTATTATGGAAACATTAAAAATAGCTCCTATTTATACTTTTATTATTACAGTATTTGTGGCTCCTATACTCGAAGAATTAGTGTTTAGATTATCATTTAGAAAAATATTTGCTCATAGTGATATTCTATTTATATTTTTCTCAGGATTTATATTTGGTAGTATGCACGTACTTGGTACTTGTGAACACTTAACTGACTTTTTATTCATAATACCATATAGTATTCCTGGTTTTATATTTGCTTATGTATATACTAAATCAAAAAATATATGTTTACCAATAAGTCTTCACTTTATACATAACGGTATAATGATGAGTCTTCAAATATTATTATTTTTATTAACGTAAAAAGATCTCATAAACGAGATCTTTTTATATTTTTAATAATTTCTTCTTTTTACTTTTTGTTTTAATTTAGATAAATCAAATTCTTTATCTAATCCTAAATTTTCATACAAAGAAATTGTATCACTATAAATATCTTTACCTTCAATCCCCATATCACGAGGTGGTGCTATAACTAAATCTTTTTCTTTCAATTTATAAAAATTTCTTATATCATCATTATCTAAAGAATTTCCATATCCATTACCCCAACTATTTTCTACAGGAGTACTTTCTAATACTCTGAAAAGCAACCTACGCAAAAATTCTTTACTTACAAATGGATAATAACACTTCGTTATATTTAAACGTTCATCTATGTTTTTTATGTTTACTGTTATATCTAAATATTCATCACTACACTCTGATAATTCAAATACTTTCAAATCCACAATATAACCTTTATCCTCTAATGATTGAATTAAATTTATTGTTGCTATTCCTCTATTAAATATCTGTTCCTCAGTAGTCATCCAAGAATATGCTAGCTGAAAATAAATTGTTATATGTTTTGGTGAGGTATCTCTTTCATATTTTATCATACAATCTGGTACTCCAGCTGCAACTAGCGGAGATAAATAAGTCCCACCATGTAATCCTCTAACTAATTTTCTACTATCAGTATCTTCATATCCAGAAACTCTTATAGTTCTTGTTGCTATATCAAATCTATCAAAATCTACATTATATCCACCTTTTAAATATTCTATTGCTACATCTAGTGGTTCACCGCCAAAAGAACTACCATTATTTAAACTTGCCTGATTTCTAAAAACTTTATAATTAACTTCAGGATTTGTTTTCAAATAATTATATAAATCAGTTAAATTAAAAAATTTATATTTAAAAATTGATTGTGATTCTTTACTTTTATCTAAAGTAAATTTCATATTAATATAGTCTTCCTTTACTTAATTTTTTAAATTTTTCAAATAATATACTGCCACCTTTTGTAAGTTCTCCCCTATCTTGTTGGTTTTGCATTTCACTTACTATTTGACTAAGATAATCTGCATCTTTGTTTTCGATAACTTCATATTCTATTATTTTTTCATCAGAAAAACTATCTTCATCTTTGTATCCTTTAATTGTCTCTATATCACGAGTTGTAATAGTACCATTATAATTAGGCCCATCCGAACCATCTAATCTTATTTCCTTTAAGGCATTTCTAAAATTAATAGCAAAGTTATACCAATCTGGATATTTTTCTAATATTTTTTCTTCTATTCTATTATCATAATCGATTTCTATAGGTGTTAATCTTTGCATAACAGACTCATCCATCTTTTGACGGGTATTATGCGATACTGTCCTACCATTTCCTCTAGTATTTCCAGCTGCTAATATTCTAAAGTTTGGATGTTTTTTTACTCTATCGCCATTTGGGAATGTATATGATGAACCATCACTTTTTCCAATAAATGAATTTAAAACAATTGTTGAACTAGACATACTATTATCAAGTTCATCTAAAAAGATCATATCACCAAATTTATAACATCTATAAAAATTACTTGGTACATAAATACCATTAGCATTATTAAAGCCTAAAATATCTGTTTCATACATTATATAACCATTAGTTACTACATCAAGACCAAGTAATTTAGCAAGTTGATGTTCTATCATATATGTTTTACCACATCCACTTGGTCCATACATATATGGTGTATCATTATTTAATACCATAGTTAATAAATCATCAAATTTTTCGTGGTAGATAGCACCTGTTTTTTCTATATCTTCTTGTTTCTTTGTCATTAATTCATTAAATCTATCTTTAAATGGTATTGTCCTATCAAAATAATAATTTATTTTATCTATTACTTTTCTTTCTTCCTTAGGTATTATTACACTTGGAACTGCTATTGTTGAACTAGCAACTACACCTGACACTTGTGGCATAGGAATATTATCGATTTTTGCAAGTCTACTTAAGAAAGCCTTATCTTCTTTAGCTACATCAAACATTTTCTTAACTTCTTCATTATTTGAAATAAATTCTTGCATTTGTTCTATAGAATAATCAGATTGCTGTCTAATTCTTCCAAGTTCTATAGCTATTCTTTGTCCTACATTAGAAGCAAGTGCTTCTAGTTCTAATTTTTTCTTTTGAAATTCTGTTTCTACATCCGCCATTAAAATATCTTTTTGGGCTATTATAGACTCTTTTTCTTTATTTAAAAGTTCTAAATAACTACCATTAAAATTCTTAAGTATTTTATTTGCTTCTGTTTTTAATTTTTTTAATGTTTGAATTCTAATATTAGCAATATCTTCATTGCTCTTTTTATATTCTTCTCTCATTGTATTAATTTGAGTATCTGTTATTTCAATTAGATTTTCAAGATTACCTATTATTAGTTCAAATTCTGTTATTTTCTTATCAAAATCTTCTAAAGTAAATTGATCGATATTATAAATTCCATTTGCTTTTTTATCTTCAGTTATTTTTCTATTAGATAATTCTGTTATTTTTTTATGATCTCCAAAAGTTAAATCTTCTTCCTTAACTGAATTTATTAAATTAATAGCTGATGAAAGTAAAGCTCTATCATCTACATAATATTGTCTTGCTTTTATTAAATAATTAATTAACTCAATTATTACTTCTATGTTATCTATATTTTTATTTGTATAAATATATCTTAAATATTCAACTGATAATTTCTTATCATTAAATGAACTTAAAAGTTTATCAAAAGTCTCTCCTTTTGGAAATATATCTTCATTTTTCAAATATAGCTCTAATAATTCATCTAATATTTGTTTATTACTGTCATTAACTAAATCTAAACTTAATGATTTACACATTTCTAAAATCAAATTTAGTTTTTCAGGCATTAAATTTTTATTAACTAATTTAAATATTATTTCTGATATATCATCTTCTGAAAGTTTAAATCTAAGTTCAGTAAAATCATAACTCTTTAAATTTTCTATCCACATATAACTCATATTATCTTCTATATGTTTTATAGTTCTATCTATTGAAACTTTTCCTCTATATGGAATCATTTTTTACCTCCTTTTATATTCTTTATATATTGTTTAACTGACTCAAATGTTTTAAGTTCCTTTTTTATATTATGTATTTCATTTATTTCAAAAGGTTCAAATAAACTTTTATCACTATCTAATTTTAAAACATTATAATTATAAGAAACTATTCCATTTGAATTGCTTCTTTTCTCTATTAATATATAAAAATTATTATCTATTTCTAATTTTTTTATT
>JAZTXB010000043.1:0-2441 GCA_045636225.1 Bacilli bacterium | reverse complement strand
TAACTCTTGATTTATATAATCTAGGTTTAGAACTTAATAAAATTGATATAGAATATAGTGATATTAATAATATAGAAAGTTTACAGTTTAATAAAGAAAATTATATTTATAAGGAGAATATATGGTAAATATAAAATCAGATTCTAGAAAAGTAAAAAAGGGAGATATATTTGTTGCTTTAAAAGGTATTACTAGTAATGGTGAAGATTATATAGAAAGTGCTATTGAAAATGGAGCTTCTAAGATAATTGTTGAGAGTGATAATAAATATAGTGTTGAAACTATTAAAGTAGATAATACTAGAGATTATTTAGTTAATTATTTAAAGGATAATTATGGTACTATTTTAAATAATATGAATCTTATAGGTATAACTGGTACTAATGGTAAAACAACAACTGCTTATTTAATTTATCAAATGTTAAATAAATTAAATATAAAATGCGGATATATAGGAACTGTTGGTTATTATTTAAATGAAAAAATATGTAGTTTACCTAATACTAGTCCTGATGTTTGTGAAATATATGATATGTTAGTTAATGCATATGAAAATGGATATAAAGCCGTAGTTATGGAAGTAAGTAGTCAAGGTCTTGATATGGGAAGATTTGATAGTATTAAATTTAATTACGCATTATTTACAAATTTAACACAGGACCATTTAGATTATCATAAAACTATGGAAAATTATGCATTTGCTAAACAAAAATTATTTTATAATTTAAAAGATAATGGTATTAGTATTATTAATAGTGACGATTCATATAATAATTATTTTAAAATAGGAAATTTTGTTGAATATGGAATTAATAATACTGATTATAAAATAGAAGAATATAATTTAGATTATAAAATTAAGTTTAAATTAAAAATAAAAGAAAATATATATGAAGTATATTCTAATTTAATAGGAAAATATAATATGTATAATTTATTATGTGCGATTACTTTAATTCATCAAATGAATATAAGTATGAATGATATAATAAAAGTAGCATCTGATATATCTACACCTCCTGGAAGAACTGATATTATAAATTATAAAAATAATTTAATTATAGTGGATTATGCACATACTCCAGATGCTATGGAAAATGTATATAATTTAGTTAAAGAAATAAAAAAGGGAAATGTTTATACAGTGTTTGGATGTACTGGAGATAGGGATAGGACTAAAAGACCTATAATGATGAGTCTTGCTACTAATAATTCTAATTATGTATTTTTTACAAGTGATGATCTTCATAATGAAAGCTTTGAACAAATAGTAGATGATTCTATCAAAGGTATTGATAAAAATAATTTTGAAGTAATAATTGATAGAGCAAAGGCTATAGAAAAAGCTTTAAACTTACTTAAAGAAAATGATATTTTACTGATACTTGGTAAGGGACATGAAGAATTTATTATAGTTAAAGATAAAAAAATACCATTTAATGATAGAAAATATGTAGAAAGTTTAATAAAAGAATATATAAATATTTAATAATTAAATAGAAAAAACACCGATAAAGATATTATTCATAAAATATATTGAGGTGTTTTTTTGTGAATATAAAAATAGATTCTAGGAAAGTAAAAGAGGGAGATACATTTATAGCGATAAGAGGTATTAATAATGATGGTCATAATTATGTAATGGATGCTATAAGAAATGGCGCAAGTACTGTTGTAGTAGAACAGGGTGAATATGAAGTTGATACTATAGTAGTAAATGATACTAAAAAGTATTTAGAAGAATTTTTGGAAAATAATTATTATGATCAAATAAAAAATTTAAAATTAATTGGTATGACAGGTACTAATGGTAAGACTACTACTTGTTATTTAATATATCAAGCACTTAATAAGATAAATATAAAGTGTGCTTATATAGGCACTCTTGGTTTTTATACAGATGAAATTAAATTATTATCTAATACTACACCTAGTTTATATGAAATGTATGAAATGTTACTTGAATGTATAGATAAAGGATATGAATATGTAGTAATGGAAGTAAGTAGTCAAGGAATAGCTATGGGAAGAGTAAATACTCTTATGTTTGATTATGTAATTTTTTCTAATTTAACTAGGGACCATTTAGATTATCATGGAAATATGGAATCTTATGTACTTGAAAAACAAAAGTTATTTACTATGACTCGTAATGCTACTGCTATTATAAATAATGATGATAAGTATAAAGATTATTTTTTACTTGATAATAACAATATAACTTATGGGAAAAGTAATAGTGATTATAATATAAGTAATATAGAAATTACTTTAGATGGTTCAAGTTTTAATTTAAATAATGATAAGTATTTTACTAAACTAATAGGTGAATATAATATATATAATTTAAGTATAGTTATAATATTACTTAAATGTTTAAATATAGAAAATATAAAAGATATAATAAATGATTTAAATTGTCCAAATGGTAGAATGGATAT
>JAZTXB010000042.1:0-2052 GCA_045636225.1 Bacilli bacterium | reverse complement strand
CTCTACTAAATATAAAACTATTATCAACTATTATTAATTTTTTAGTTGAAAAAAGCGATATTGTATTGGCTTCTTCTAAAATTTCATTTATTGTATTTATTTCTAAATCATACTTTGAAATATTAATATCATCAATTTTATGTTTATTTATTATATTTTTAACCTCTTTATCGATTAAAAATTTTTCTGTACCATATAATAAATAATTAATAATACCACCTACTTACTATTTTAATTCTTCTAATTTAACACTAACTAATTTACTAACACCTGACTCTTGCATTGTTATTCCATAAAGTAAATCTACAAACTCCATTGTTTTCTTTTTATGTGTTATTACTATAAATTGTGTTTTTTCTTTTAATTTGCAAAGATAATTACCAAATGCTTCTACGTTTACCTCATCAAGAGCAGCTTCTACCTCATCTAGTATACAAAATGGAACTGGTCTTGATTTTAATATTGCAAATAATAAACTTATTGCAGTAAAGGTTTTCTCTCCTCCTGAAAGTAGATTAATACTTTTTAGTGTTTTTCCTGGAGGACAAGCACTAATTTCTATACCTGTTTCAAGTATGTTGTTTGAATCTGTTAAAGTTAATTCTGCATGACCACCTTTAAATAACTCTTTAAAAGTATTTGAAAAATTATCTTGAATTATCTTAAATGTTTTCATAAATTCTTGTTTCATCACACAGTCCATTTCTTCAATTATTTCTAAAAGTGTATTTTCTGCATTTGATAAATCTTCTTGTTGATGTATTAAGAATTCATATCTTTCACTAACTCTTTCATATTCTAGTGGTGCTATTTCATTTACCGGTCCTAACTCACGTATTTGTTTTTTTAGAGAATTTACTTTATTTCTAGCAACATTTGGTTCTAAATCTAATTTATACATACTAATTGCTTTTTCATATGTCATTGAGTATGTTTCATTAAGAGTATTTAAAAGTGTATCTAACTTTACATCAGCTCTATTTACTTCAATTTCAAGTTCGTGCAGTAAATTAGATTTTTCATTATAAATTGAATTATCTTTTTTTATGTTGTGTTCAAATTCCTCAAGTTCATTATTTAATCTATCTTTTTTATTATTTAATAATTCTAATTCTGTTTCTAACTTAGATTTTTTATCAAGAGCCTCATAATATTCTTTTAAAACATTCTCTTCCTCTTTATCAACTACATTATTTAAAGTATTGTTAATGCCATCTATCTCAGTATTAATCTCTTCTAATTTTTGTTTAATGTTTGTTATACTATTTTTTCTTGAATTAATATATTCTAGATTATTAATTTTTTCTTTATTAGATAAATATAACTTATCTTCAACAGCTTTTAGATCATAATCTAATTTATTTATACTATTTTCTATATCTTTTTGTTCTATTTCTAACTTAGAATATACTTTTAAATTATTTTCTAATTCATATTTATCAGTTATTACATTTCTAACTTTTATATTTCCACCAGTAATAGAACCTCCGACATGAAGCATTTCTCCATCTATAGTAACTATTCTATATTTATAATCAATTTTTTTACTAATTATATTAGCATTATCAATACTATCAACAACAATTACATTACCTAATTGATTTTTAACTATATTTTCATATTTTTTTTCATATTTAACTAAATTACTAGCAATATCTATAAAACCATTTTGACCATTAATTAAGTTTAATGTATCTCTGTCTATATATTTTTCTTTTATTATATTTAAAGGAAAAAATGTAACTCTTCCTAAATTGCTGGATTTTAAATAATTAATTGCTTCTTTAGCACACATCTCATTATCAACTACAATAGTAGAAGAATTTGCGCCCAAAGTAACAGAAATTGCTTTAGAATATTTTTCATCTACTTCAATTAAAGAACCAATAACATTATGAATCCCTCTTAATTTTGGATTTTCAAGAGTATTTTTTACAGCTAAAGGTAAAGAAGAATTATTATCAATATTATCTCTTAATGTTTCAATTTTTCCATTTAAAACATTAATTTTCTTTAAAATATCATTTAATTTAAATAATAAATCACTTTTAT
>JAZTXB010000041.1:0-2976 GCA_045636225.1 Bacilli bacterium | reverse complement strand
TATTTCTTTATTTTTATCATCTTTTTCTTTTTTGGATAAAGTATAATAATATACAGATTTAGCTAAACCTGATATTTGTAGAAGAATCATTAATGGATAAGTTAGCCGAAGTTCACTTACAACATTTACTTTTTCTTCTGTTGTCGATTCTTCCTTGCTTGAACAACGGCTCTCAATTTTTTTGAGTATTCAAGTTCCGCTTTTAAATATAAATTTTCTTTTTTTAATCTTTCAAGTTCTTCTTCCATAGTTTCTTTCACATTTATTTTTTTGTTTTTAGTCATAATAGTTGGACTCCTTCCTCGTTTTCGTTCAACTATATTATAACCCATATCTTGATATTTTTTAATCCAATTAGCCAACATTCCAGAACTTGTAAGACCTTCATCAATAGCTACTGAATTTCTTGACTCATTATCAATTAACACACGATTAATAATTCGTTCTTTTTCTCTTGGAGAATAATATTTATTTTTACTTGTTCTTAAAATATCCAATCCATGTTTATCAATTAATCTTATTAAATATTCAACTCCCTCATGTCTTATATTATATTTAGAAACTAATTTTGGAATTGTTAATCCGTTTTTTCTATCTTTATATAAATTTATTTTATCTTTATAAGTTAATTTTGACATATAAAAACCTCGTTTCTATGTCCAAGAAACGGGGTTCATATCAGTATAGCTTGTTTTTTTATCCTATTGATAATATAATAATGATATAAGATAGGAGAGATAGGATGAAAAAAGGATTTACATTAATAGAATTACTCGCAGTAATAGTAATACTAGCAATCATAGCTGCTATTTCAACACCAATAGTACTAAATATAATAGATGATATAAAAAATAATTCGTTAAAGATAAGTTTAAAGACTATTGAAAAAGCAGTAAATCTTTATTATCATAAATCTCCTTTAACAGAAAATAAAATATTTGAATGTAGTAATAATAAATGTGAAGATGATTTAGGAAATAAATTAAATATAAAAGGAAAAGTACCTTCAAGTGGAAGTATAAATATATCTAAATCAGGACATATAACATATGAAGGAATTGTACTTGATGGATATTTATGTGATAAATATAATGTAGAATTTGTATGTAATAAAACAGATAAAAATATTATAAATACAAAAGAAGAATCAATAGTAATAAATAATTTAAAAGATAAATTAAGTAATTATAAAATATATGGTAATAGTGTACAAGACAAAAATTTAATAGAATATCCTTATATAAATGCGAATGGTCATACAGAAAATGGTATAACTTATACAATAAATAAAGATAGAAGTATTACTGCGAATGGAACAGCAACAGGTGATTCTTATTTTAGGATTAATCGCGTTACACTTGAAGCAAATAAAACATATTCAATTAGTAAAGCACCAAACAATTCAAATAATAGTACTTATCAATTTTTATTAAATGAAGTTATAAATGTTTTTGATACTGATGTAGATATAACTTTAACAGAAGAAAAAATAACTACGTATTATGTGCTTATAAAAGAAGGCGTTACGGTTGAAAATCTTACGTTTTATCCAATAATATCAGAACCAACAGCACCTATCAAAATTGAGAGCGTAGGAGAATATGACGAAATAACTGGAAAATATAAAATACCAGTTAAAGTAAGTGGTAGGAATTTAATAGACTATACAAAAGCAGTTCCAAGAGTAAGTTCACAATCTGTAATCATTGATAAGGAAATTAATGGTGTTGTATGGAGTGGAGATTATTATTTTCAAATTCCTGTCAATATAGAAACAGGAAAAACAATAGTTTTAACTTTAGAAAGCGAGTATAAATATGCTTGGGCTTTAAAATATGAAGATAATACAAATACAACAACTCATAACATTGGAAAGCCTTTCACTACAGAAAAAAATGTTGTTTCTATATTTATTTATAAATCTTCTCCAGCAGTAGTTGGCAGCAATATGTTTTTTAAGAACATATTGCTTGAATATGATGTAGAGCCAATAACAACAAACATACACTTAGATGAGCCATTAAGAAAAGTAGGAAATTATGTAGATTATATAGATTATAAAAATAAATTATTAGTAAAAAATGTAGGAATACTAAAATTAATAGGAGAAGAGAACTGGGAAAAAGATAATGATTGTTATTCATTAAAGTTAGATAGTTATCCTAAATTAGATAAAGAAATATCAATATCAAATTATTTAGAATATGGAAAGAATTTTTGGTATGAAAAGGATAAATTAAAAATAAAAATAGACGGAATAAATGATATAGAATCACTTAAAGATTGGTTAAGAAATAATAATGTAGAAATATATTATCCACTTGAAAAAAGTGAAATAAGTGAAATAGAGTTACCACAAATTAAATTAATAAATAATTATTCAAAAATAAATTTTGAAACTAAAGTTATTCCAAGTAATGTATTAGTTGAGTATTAATAAAAATATATAAAGATGGGAGAGATATAATGAAAAAAGGATTTACTTTAATAGAGCTATTAGCGGTAATAGTAATATTAGTAATCATAGCATTTATCTCAAACCCAATAGTACTAAATATAATAGATGATTCAAGACAGTCAAGTACATTAATATCAGTAGATTTTTATTTAGATGCGGTAGAATATATGATCGCAGATGCCGTACTTCATAAAGGTGGTCTTACAGATGGTGTATATCCAATTACCAAAAACATTGTGGTTAATAGATTATTTGTATGGAGATGAGGATGCTTACGGAGGTACGAGCGTCATTGATAATCGGTGTACGTCCTATTATAAATTTAAACTTATAATTAGTCTAATTATAAGTAAAATATTATTTTATAAAAAGAATTGATGGGAAAAGTCAATACATAGTGACTAAAATATATAAAACAAAATTATCGTCGTAAGGCGATTTTTTTGAAATTAAGTATAAATTTATTATATTCCTAAATATTCTTTTTTATATTTATTTAATATTTTATTATATTTTTT
>JAZTXB010000040.1:0-17144 GCA_045636225.1 Bacilli bacterium | reverse complement strand
TATTTAATATGAATAGAATGAAATTAAAGAAAAGAAAAAAGTTTAAAAAAATAAATATAGTATTATTAGTTGTTTTTCTTATAATAGTTTCTGTGATATATATACTAGCTATTTTTGGTGAAAAAGCACTACCTATATTTTTAGAATATTCTGAAGTAGAAGTAAAAAGAATTGCATCACTTCTTATAAATAATTCAGTTATTAGTGAAATTGGTTCTAATACAACATTTGATGATTTATTTATAGTTAAAGAAGATAATAATGGTAATATAATTAGTCTAGATATTAATTCTGCTGAAGCAACTAAAATATTGATGAAGTCAAATGAAATATTAGAAAAAAACTTTAAATATTTAGAAAATGGAGATATAGATAAATTAGAAGGAATAAATATAAATAGTAAAAAAAAAGGAGTTATATATGAACTTCCTAGTGGAATTATATTTAAAAATATATTTTTAAATAATCTACTTCCTAAAATACCAGTTAGATTAAATTTAGTTAGTTCTATATTTAGTAAACTTACAACAGAGGTAGAATCATATGGTATTAATAATGGTATATTTAAAGTTAACGTGCAAGTAACAGTAAATCTTAAAGTAATACTACCTTTTGTTAGTAAGAATTTAGAATTAGTAGCAATTATTCCTATAATAATAAAAATAATAGAAGGTGATGTTCCTTACTATTATTTTGAACAATAATTAAATTTTTCTGTATAATCCAATAGCTTTACCTAGAATAAATACATTATCGAATATAAATGGTTCCATAGTATCATTTTCAGGTTGTAATCTAATATGACCATTTTCTTTATAAAAAGTTTTTAAAGTAACTTCATTATCTTCTGTCATAGCAACTACAATTTCACCATTTCTAGCAGTATTTCGTCTTTCAACAATAACAATATCTCCATCTAGAATTCCTGCATTTATCATACTATCACCACTAACGTTTAAAGTAAATACTTCTTTATCTTTAGGGACTAAGTATGCAGGAAGAGAAAAATACTCATCTGGATTTTGGATTGCTTCTATAGGATTACCTGCTGTAATTTTACCTAAAAGAGGTACTTCTACAACATCCTCATTTTTAGGTATAAATTCATTATCTACCATAAGTTCTATAGTTCTATTTTTATTACTTCCTTTTTTTATATAACCTTTATTAGCTAAACTATCTAAGTGAGCTTGTACTGTAGCAGGGGAAGAAACACCAATATTAGTAGCTATTTCTCTTACAGTAGGTGGATAACCATGAGATACTATATAAGTCTTAATAAACTTTAAAGCATCTTCTTGTCTTTTTGTTAATTTTTCCATATTAAATCTCCTTTTTACTATATTCATTTTAACACATCACTTTACATTTGTCAAACATTTGTTCAAATTTAATCAAAAACGCATTGACACGAATAAATGTTCGTGTTATGATTAATACAGAAAGAAGGTAGTGTATATGGAATTAGTTAAAAGCAAAGGTATGGTTATTTTTTTAGTAGTAGTATTAGGTCTTACTATAATAAGTTCTATTAATACGAAAAAATATGATGAAAGAAATAAAGAGTTACAAGATTCTTATATTTCTATGAACATAAAATAACATCCTAGGCTTAGATAGGATGTTTTTTTAATATTTTTTTTACATTATAATAATCAAATAAGGTAACAAATATAATATTTATACTAGTTGCTATTACTAAAGACCAAAGTCCTATATTTAGAAATGAAAATATAAATAGAGATAATGTTCTAAGAATCATTCCAAGCAATGTTCCTGTCATAGATGTTTTAGCAGAACCCATAGCTTGAAGACTACTTGATATAGGAGACTGTATATAATGAAGTAGACAGATAGGGGCAATTACTTTTATATAATGTATACCTTTGTTGGTATTAAAAAATAATTTAAGTAATATATCTGGAAATAATTCAAAAATAATAGTTGCAGGTATACCTATTAATAGTGAAAAAAATATTGCTTGTTTTATTTTCTTTTTCACATAGTTATATTTACCATTTGAATAGTTTTTAGATATTATTGGTATTAAAGCTTGTGATATAGCAGCGGTAAAAAAAGAAGGAAGCAGTACTAACTGCATAACATATCCATTTATAATTCCATATTCATTAACTATAAATTTATTTGAATATCCTATTTTAGTTAGTACAAAAGTAATTATTATAGGTTCTAAAAAATATCCAACAGAACCTATTAATCTACTACCTGTAGTTGGTAGAGCTATCTTAAATAATTCTTTTATATTTTTTTTATTAGGTTTTACTTCTTCTTTTTTGTATTTAAAATTAGGTAGTAAAAATAAAAATATAATTATACTAGAAAGTTCACAAAATATGTTAGAAAGTATTACAAATGTAACCGCATAGTGAACACCTTTAGTAATAAAAAATGGAATACCAATTATTATAAATATTAATTTTACAAGATCTTCTATAATATTAGTAATTACATGAGGATACATTCTTTCTTTTGCAAAAAAATAACTTCTAAGACAATTTGATATAGTTATAAATGGAAGTACGAATCCTATAGCTAAAAAAGATGTAGAAAGATTAGAATTATTAAGTAAATTGGTACTTAAATAATTAGAAGATATTATTAAAAATAGCATTATTAAAAAATCAATAGAAAGTGATATAACTATTGCAGTAGCTACTAAATTTTTTGTGTTTAATTTGCCATTTGAAATAAGTATATTTAAGGCAGTTGGAAGTCCTAACTGCGCTATACTATTAAGTAGTAAAAATGTAGGCATAATCATAGAATAAAGACCAATACCTTCAGTACCAATTAATCTAGTTAAAACTATTTTTATAACTAGACCTAATAACTTAGTAAAAAAACCACCAATTATAAGTATTAAAGTAGATTTTATAAATTTGTTTTTCATAGTACAAGTTTATTCACTAAATAGGTAAAAAAGTACTAAATATAATATTGACTTTAATTTTTATATTTTATAAAATATATAACTACTAGGAAGTGGTATTATGACTAAAATTAGTGAAAAAATCCATAAAATAAATCAAGAAAAGGCATTAGATAAAGCTTTAAAGAAAATAGTTCCTAATGTGACTAATTATTTTATAGAAGAAAATAATCTATATGTAAGGATGGATGTAGGTATACTAAATGAAAGAAATGCAGCTAACCTCCGTTTACCATCAATAAGAGAAATAGAAAATGAAGCTACAAAAATATATAAGAATTTTGAAAGTGGAAATATATCCAAAACAATTTATTTGTTTAATGATATAGCTTTTAATGAATTTATAAATATATATGCACCTAATTCTGAGTTAAGATTTTGTGATTGTTACTTATGTTTAAATAATATATTTATTAGAGGTGCTAAAATATGTAATTTTATTGGTTGTCATTTTGTGTCTAATATGAATATGGAAGTTACGGCTGATAAAATTTATTTAGAACGCATATATAAAGTTTCAACTATTGAGGATAAAAAAATAAATACATTTTTTAAATTTAACGCTAAAGAACTTGAAATTAATGACGCAAATTTAAGAATGGAAAATAACATATTGATTGATTCAAATTTAATAACTTTAATAGATACAATTATAATTGCTAATAAATTAAACATACAGTGTGATCTAATAGAGACAAATGCTACTGAATTAAGAGCAAATGAAAAAATTAATATATCTTCTACTTGTAATGATGCAGTAAAAAGTGTATTTGCACCTAAAATAGTATATAATGGTAAAGATATAACATATAGTGATAGTATTGTTAGACCAAAACTAATTGAAAATTTAATAAAAGAATTAAAAGAAATAAGAAATATTGTTACTGAAACTATACATAATGATGCAGTTGAAACTGCAAGAATACGTAAGAAAAATTTAGAAGAACAACCTGTTACTAAAATATTAAATAAAAAAAATATCTAATTTTGGTATTTTTTTTATATTTTTTAAAAAATTCCTTTAAAAAAGTTTTATTTTAATATATAATGTATATGTGTCTAGTTAAAATATATGGAGGTATTTATGGATATAGAATTTAATAATATTAAAGAATTATACGATAGAGTTACTCCAGCACTTAATACTAAAGTAATAGAGTTAAAAAGAAATGATTTAGATTACATTAAGAAAGATGATATATGGAATTATCTAAAAATTACAAAATGGTCTAAGGCTAATAATTTACTTTTATATCAAATGGTAGATGATATACTTAATCTTGATAATCAAGAGATAGATGAGTATGTTAAAGCTGAAATAAGAAAAAAAGTTATTAAGCCAAACTTAGAAAATATGAAATGGGATGATGATTATGGCAAAGAAGAAGAATTTAAAGACTAAAATTAGCAATGCGATTCTTTTATTATTCGCAGTATTATTAGTATCAGTATTAGGTGTATATTATTCAATAAAAAATTTAAATTATGGACTAGATTTACAAGGTGGGTTTGAAGTATTATACGAAGTAAATAGTATTGATAATTCAAAAGTTACTGATGATATGGTAAGTAGTACTTATAGGATTATTGATAAACGTATAAATGCCCTAGGGGTAAGCGAACCAGAAATAGCTATAGAAGGAAATAATATCCGTGTTACAATGGCTGGTGTAGATAATATTGATGATGCAAGAAAAACAATAAGTACAACAGCTGCTCTAACTTTTAGCACTATTGATGGTGAACTTTTAATGACTAGTGATGTTTTAAATAGTGGAGGAGCTTCTGTACAATATGAAGCAAATCGTGGTTATGTAATTTCTTTAAGTGTTAAAGATTATGATGAATTTTATAAACAAACTAAAAAAGTTAGTCAATTAGAAAATAATATGATCGTAATTTGGTTAGATTATGAAGAAAGTTACAAATTAAGTACAGTAGGTAATGGTTATGGATACTATACTAATGAAATAGTTACTGGTGAAGATGGAAAAGAAACTACTGAACAAGTACTTCATAGATGTGGTGATTTAGAAAATTCTAATTGTTTATCTGTAGCAGGTGTATCACAAGGATTTTCTAGTGATGTAATTATTGAAGGGAACTTTGAAGTAGAAGAAGCTCAAGGATTAGTTGATTTAATTAATAGTGGTAGTATGCCAACTAAATTAACTGAAATATCTTCTAAAACAGTAACTGCCTCATTTGGAGAAAATTCTCTTGAGAAGACTTTTACTGCTGGTGTAGTAGGTATTTCATTAATAGCTGTTTTATTAATTCTTATATATAGATTTAGTGGCTTAATTGCTAGTGTTAGTATACTTGGTTATACAGCTTTAACGCTTTTAATATTTAACTTAGCAGGGGGTAGATTATCACTTCAAGGAATTGCAGCTCTTGTAATTGGTATTGGTATGGCAGTTGATTCAGCTGTTATAAGTTTTGCTAGAATTAAAGAAGAGTTAAAAAGAGGTGTAAGTTTAAAAACTGCATATGCACAAGGTAGTAAAGATTCATTTGTATCTATATTAGATGCTAATGTTACTACACTAATTGCTGCTGTTATCCTATTTGCATTTGGAGAAAGTAGCGTTAAAGGGTTTGCTACTATGTTAATTATAAGTATTATAGTAACATTCTTAGTAATGGTATATCTAAATAGATATATGTTAAATTTATTCGTAAAAAGTGAAAAGTTTGAAAATCATAAAAAATTATTTATAGGTTATAAAGAATCTAAAAAAGAAAGTAAATTTGATTTTGTTAGACCTAAAAATATTGTATTTATAGTAGTTGCAATTATAATTGCAGTAGGTGCTATGTTTACTTATAGTGAAGGTTTAAATTTAGGTATTGATTTTAAGGGTGGTTCTACTATAGAAATAAAATCTAATAAAAAAATGACTATTAGTGATGTTGAAAAAGATTTAGTGGAATTAGAATATAAAGTAGAAAAAATAGAAGAAATAGAAAAGAATAGAGTATATGTAACTGTAGATAATGTGCTTGATAATGAAGCTACTAATAAAGTTGAAGAATATTTTAATGATAAATATGATGCTACAACTAGTGTTGGTGCTATATCTAATCAAGTTAAAAAGAATATAACTAAGAATGCGTTATTAGCACTTGTTTATGCTTGTATTGGTATGGTTTTATATGTAAGTATAAGATTTAAATTTAGTTATGCAGTAAGTGCTATTATAGCTCTTGTTCATGACTGTGTTATGGTATTAATCGCATTTAGTTTACTTAGAATTGAAATAAATAGTATGTTTATTGCTGCTATACTTTCTATAATTGGATATTCTATAAATAATACAATAGTAATATTTGATAGAATTAGAGAGAATAAGACTAAATTATATAAAGATAAGATAAAGAAAGTAGAAGACTTGAAAGAAATTGTTAATGTAAGTTTAAGACAAACTATTATGCGCTGTTTAATAACTACAGTAACAACTCTTCTTCCTGTTGTAAGTTTAATATTCTTAGGTTCATATGAAATAATAAACTTTAATATAGCTTTACTTATTGGACTTATTGTTGGTACATTCTCAAGTATCTTTATATCAAGTCAAATCTGGATGACTATTGAAAAGAAAAATATAGGTAAAGATCCAAATAAACATTGGTATGATGATAAGAATGCTAAAAAAGAAAAAGAAGAATTGCAAGTAAAAGGAATTAATTGTTAATTCCTTTTCTTTTATAAAAATTAAGTAATTAAAATTTATTTTATTCACTTATTTTATCTTACGTGATATAATTAAATATAGGTGATATATATGAGAAAAGATAAACCAAATTTAACTTTTGATGAACTATTTGAAAAAGTATCTACTTATATAAAAGATACAAAATCAAAAAAATTAATAACAAAAGCTTATCTTTTTGCTTATGAAAAACATTTTGGACAAAAAAGGCATACTGGTGAGGATTATATAACTCATCCTTTAAATGTAGCCTACATATTATCTGAAATTAATGCTGATTATCAAACTATATGTGCAGCTTTACTTCATGATACTATAGAAGATTGTGATGTAACTAAAGAAGATATATCCAATGAATTCAGCAGTGAAATAGCTAATTTAGTAAATGGTGTTACTAAAATAAATAAATTGAATTTTAGTGGAGATAATGAGGCTTTACTTGCTAATCATAGAAAAATATTAGTAGGTCTTACTGAAGATGTTAGAATTTTATTTATAAAACTAGCTGATAGACTTCATAACATGAGAACTCTTTGGATATTAAGTGAGAAAAGTCAAAAGGAAAATTCTAAAGAAACTCTTGAAATTTTAGTACCTATTGCGCATAGACTTGGTATGAATAAAATAAAAAGTGAACTTGAAGATTTATCACTTAGATATTCTAAACCTGATGTTTATTTTTCAATAGTAGAAAAGTTAAATCAATCTAAATTAGAGAGAAATGCTAATGTAGATTTAATGATGAATAGTCTTATTGAAATCTTAAATAATCATGGTATTAATCATAAAATAAAAGGTAGAGCTAAAAGTATTTATAGTATTTATAAAAAATTAGATACAGGTAGAAGATTTAGTGATATATATGATTTACTTGCACTTAGAATTTTTGTAGATACAGACCAAGATTGTTATCAAACTCTTGGGATAATTCATTCAAAGTATAGACCAATACCAAAAAGATTTAAAGATTATATAGCTATGCCTAAGGAAAATGGATATCAATCCTTGCATACAACTGTGTTTGGTGAAAATGGACAGCTATATGAAATTCAAATAAGAACTTATGCTATGGATCAAGTTGCTGAACACGGTGTTGCTTCACACTGGTCTTACAAAGAAAAGGGTAAGTCTATAATGCAATCTGCTATGGAAGATAAATTGCAATTTTTTAGAAATATTATGGAACTTTCTACAGAAGCAGAAAATGATGAATTATTTGTAAATAGTGTTAAAGAAGATGTTCTTAAAAATATAATATATGTATTTACTCCAAAAGGGGATGTAATAGAACTTCCATCAGGAGCAACTCCAATAGATTTTGCTTATAGAGTTCATAGTAAAGTTGGTGATTCTATGGTAGGTGCTATTGTAAATGGAAATATAGTTTCTCTTGATTATCAATTACAAAATAATGATATAGTAAAGATAAATACTAATAAAAGTTCAACACCTTCTCGTGAATGGATAAATATGGCATATACTGCTCAAGCCAAAAATAAGATAAAGGCTTATTTTAATAGAATAGATAAAGAAGAAAATTTAAAAAAAGGTGAAGAATTATTATTAAAAGAACTTAGAAGAAAAAAGGTATCTAATGTAGAATTTTATAAGGATGAAAATATTGATAAAATACTTGAGGAATTTCATGTAGGAGATCTAACTGAACTTTATATAGGAATAGGTAGTGGTAAATTTAGTACTATTTCTGTAGTAAATATAATAAACATAGAAGAACAATCTAAAGAAGAACTATTATTAAGTAAAGTTAATAATAATTCAGAAGTTAAAATTCATGTTAAAAATGACATTATTGTAGAAGGCATAGACGAAGTTAAAGTAAATGTTGCTTCTTGTTGTAAACCAATACCAGGTGATGTTATTGTAGGATATATTACTAAAGGAAATGGTATTAGTGTACATAGATGTAATTGTCCTAATATAAGTGAAATAGAAGAAAGATTAATAGATGTATCTTGGAATGATGTTATAAATAAAAAGTATTCAACTAATATATTAGTTCATGCACTTGATAATAAAAGTGTACTTATAGATATTATTTCTAAAACTTCTTCATCTGATATAATAGTTCAAAGTATAAATACTATTAATAGTAGTGATAATTTTTTATTTGACATAGTAGTTCTTGTTTCAAATACAGAAAAATTAAATAAATTTATAAATGATTTAGAAATGTTAGATAAAATAATTAGAGTAGAAAGGATTATAAAGTAATGAGAATACTTGTACAAAGAAGTTTAAATTCAAGTGTAAGTGTAGATGGTAAAATTGTAGGTGCAATAGATAAAGGTCTTGTTTTACTAGTTGGATTTACTCATGATGATGATTCATCAAAAATAGATTATTTAATAAATAGAGTTCTTAATTTAAGAATTTTTGATGATGAGGCTGGAGTTATGAATAAGTCTATACTTGATGTTGGGGGCGATATACTTAGTATTTCTCAGTTTACACTATATGCAGATACTAAAAAAGGAAATAGACCTAGTTATGTGAATGCCATGGGTGGAGATAAATCTATTTTACTTTATGATGAATTTAATAAAAAATTAAGTGAACATATACATGTTGAAACTGGAATATTTGGTGCAGATATGAAAGTAAGTATTACAAATGATGGTCCTGTAACCATTCATTTGGAAAGGTAGATAAAATGTTAAAAAATAGATTAGATTATAAATTAGTAAATTTAGCATTAATTGCTCTAATAGTATTTTTTGTTTATCAGACTGGAAGTTTGTGGACAGGTGTACTTAGTAAAGTGATAGAAATAATAATGCCATTCTTATTTGCGTTCGCAATCTCTTATGCACTTCATCCATTTCTTCAAATTATGCAAGATAAAAAAATACCTAAATGGGCCGGAATAACAATAATTGTAATTATAATTTTATTAGCTGTATTTTTAGTTGGGTACTTAGTTACTACAATAATGCTTGGACAGTTATCGAGTTTATTTGAAAACATTATGGGATTTATTAATTCTATTCAAAAAACTAGTTTAGATTTTAATTTAGCTGGTCTTGAAAATAGTTTATCTGATACATTTAAAACTATACTTTCTCAGTTTGGTACTTATGTATCAGATGGTGCTATTAATTTAATAGATTCATCTTTAAGTTTTTTATCAACTTTACTTATAGTTTTTGCATCTTTTATATATTTCTTAATTGATATGGATAGTATTAGAGAAGAAATAAAGTTTTTCTTTAAAAAAAGATCTAAAAAAACTTATAACTATATAAGAACATTAGATATAGAAATGAAAAAATATTTAAATGGACTTGTTCAAATAATTGTAATAACTTTGATAGAATATACTTTAGTTTATACAATTATAGGGCATCCCAATGCTATATTACTAGGTTTTTTAGCTGCAATTGCTAATTTAATACCTTTATTCGGAGGGATAGTAGTAAATATAGTAGCTGCAATAACAGCAGTTGTAGTAAGTCCTGCACTATTAATAAGAACTATTATTGCATTTGCGATTTTAAGTTCTGTAGATAGTTATGTAATAAATCCAACAGTGTATGGAAAGACAAATTCAATTCATCCACTTGTTACAATTATAGCCTTATTTGCAGGTGGAATACTATTTGGAGTACTAGGAGTATTTATTTCATTCCCACTTGCAATTATAGTCGTTACAACATATAAATATTATAAAGAAGATATAACTCGTAATATAAAGAAAGTTACAAATAATGATTGATTATTTTTAAAAAAAATTATATACTAATATAACTAAAAAGGACGTGATAGTATGATACAAAAACCAAAAGGAACATATGATGTATTTGGTATTTCTGGAAAAAGACTTTTATATGTAGAAGAATTAATTGAAGGATTAATGGAAAAATATAATTATGAATATTTTAGAACACCTATATTTGAATCTAGTAATTTATTTCATAGAGGTGTAGGAGACACAACAGATATAGTAACTAAAGAAACTTATGACTTTAAAGATAGAGGAGATAGAAGTATGACTTTACGTCCAGAAGGAACTGCTGGAATAGTTAGAAGTTTTATTGAAAATAAAATGTATGGTAATCATACTATGCCTGTTAAATCTTGGTATTATGGACCTATGTTTAGGTATGAGAGACCACAATCTGGAAGATTTAGAGAGTTTTATCAATTTGGTGTAGAAGTATTTGGTACTAATGCACCACTTGCTGATGCGGAGGTAATTAGTATACCAGTTAATTTATATAAATTATTAGGTCTTAAAGGTATTAAAGTTAATATAAATACACTTGGAGATAATGAATCTAGAGAAAATTATAGAAATGCTTTAGTTGAATATTTTAAACCACATTTAGATTCTTTATGTGAAGATTGCCGTGAAAGATTTTATAAAAATCCACTTAGAATATTAGACTGTAAAGTAGATCATAATTTAGATATTATGAAAAATGCTCCAAAAACTATAGATTATTTAAATGAAGAATCTAGATTACATTTTGAAAAAGTAAAAGAGTATCTAAATGCTATACATATAGAATATGAAGTGAATACTAATTTAGTTAGAGGTCTTGATTATTATACTCATACTGTATTTGAAGTAGAGGCTAGTGTAGAAGGTTTTGGTAGCCAAAATGTTTTATGCGGTGGTGGAAGATATGATAACCTTGTTGAAACTTTAGATGGCCCTAAAACAAGTGGTGTTGGATTTGCTATGGGAATGGAAAGATTAATGACTGCTTTAGAATATGAAAAAATAGAACTGCCACTAGTAGAGGGTATAGATTGCTATGTAATTCCAATGAGCGAAAATGAAAAAGATTATGCTATGCATATATGTATGGATTTAAGATTAAATGGATTTATAACCGAAATAGATTATAATAATAGAAATTTAAAAAGTAATTTTAAAAATGCTGATAGATTAGAATCTAAATTTATTATTATAATAGGTGAAAGTGAAAAAGAAAGTAATATACTTACAATAAAAAATAATGAAACAAAAGAAGAATATAAAATAAGTATAGAAAATGTTATAGATTTTTTTGATGAAAATATTCATTAAGAATTGACATATTGTCAATTCTTTTTTATACTTAATAATGAGGAGTATTGATATGAGTAAAGATAGAAGAGATGCAAAAAGAGTAAAAGATATAAGTGGAATGTTCCAAATAATGTTAGATTTAAAACCTAACAGATGTGATAGTGATGTTTTTATTAATCAAAAAATGGATGTTACGAATTTAGTTAAATATGTAGAGAAAAAGAAAAAAAAAGGAGAAGAAATAACTTATTTTCATACCTTTCTAGCAGCTATTGGTAAAACTATGTATAATAGACCAAAACTAAATAGATTTATTGCTAATAGACATGTGTATGAACATAATGATGTAGTTATATCTTTTGTTGCTAAAATTTCATTTGATGATAGAAGTGAAGAAATTATGGTAATGGTTCCAATAGAACCTAGTGATACAGTATTAACAATAAGTAAAAAGGTAAAAGATAAAGTTGATACAATAAGACAAAAGAAAATGACTAAAGAAGGCGCTAATAACGCAATTGATGTAATAGGTAAATTACCTAATATAGTAAGAGTTCCACTTATGGGATTGTTTAAATGGATGGATAAAAAAGATTTGCTTCCAAGAGAACTTATTAAAGATAATTTATATTATAGTAGTATGATAGTATCTAATTTAGGTGCTATTAAATGTGGTGCTATATATCATAATTTAACTGATTTTGGAACTTGTTCATCTCTTGCTACTATGGGAGAAATAAGAAAAGAAGAATTTATAAATGAAAAAGATAAAAAAGAAATAAGAAGTATTTGTGAATTTGGTGTTAATTTTGATGAAAGAGTAGCTGATGGATATTATTTTGCTAAGTCAGTTCAGTTACTTCAATATATCTTTAATAATCCAGAATTGTTGGAAGAAGAAGCGTCTAAAGAAATAAAAATGGAAGAAATACGATAAAAAATATTGAAAAATAAAAAAATAATGTTATAATATAAATGTATTTGTTTGAAGGAGTATATATAAATAGTTTAAAGAGAGTTAGTGGTAGGTGTAAACTAATAACAATTTTATATAGAAGACATCAAGCGTTAAATAATCGGTTAACTGCGTTATAAGTAATAAAGTTAGAGTAATCTATAAATCAAGGTGGCACCGCGAACAATTCGTCCTTGAATTTATAGATTTTTTTATTTAAAGGAGGAAATATGGAAAGAATTTATTTAAAAGATTTAAAAAATTATTATGGTAAAGAAGTTGAATTATCAGGATTTGTTGAAAATATTAGAGACTTGCAATGGGTACA
Source organism: Bacilli bacterium (assembly GCA_045636225.1). Lineage (GTDB taxonomy): Bacteria > Bacillota_I > Bacilli_A > RF39 > UBA660 > UMGS1613. The sequence continues at coordinate 4,160 of JAZTXB010000040.1, read as the reverse complement.
ATTTGTAATACTTAAAGATAATACTGGCAAGGTTCAAATAACTATTGAAAAGAGTGAAGAAAAAAATAAAGAAATGGTTGAACTTATATCTAATTTAACTTTAGAAAGTACAATAAAAGTAAAAGGTACTTTAATGGAAAGTCCTAAAGTTAAATTAAATGGTATGGAATTAATACCAAGCAGTATTGAGGTAACAAGTATTTGTGATGGTGAACTTCCATTCAATTATAAAGATCCTAGTACAGTTAATTTAGATACTAGATTAGATTATAAATTTATAGATTTAAGAAGTGATAAAAATAATTTAGTATTTAAAGTACAAAGTACATTAATAAGATATATGAGAGAGTATTTGTATAATAATAATTTTACTGAGATACATACGCCTAAATTAATTGGTGCGGCAAGTGAATCAGGTAGTGAAGTATTTGAAGTAAAATATTTTGATACAAAAGCATATCTTGCTCAAAGTCCACAATTTTATAAGCAAATGGCTATGGCAAGTGGATTTGATAGAATATTTGAAGTAGCGCCTTGTTTTAGAGCAGAAAATTCAAATACAAGTAAACATACTACAGAATTTACTTCATTTGACGTAGAGTTTAGTTATATAAATTCTAAAGAAGATGTAATGAATTTAGAAGCAGAAATGTTAACTTATGGATTAGCTCATTTAAAAGAAGAACTAGGTGATCAAATAAAAGAAGTATTTGGTATTGATATAGTAGTTCCAACACTTCCATTCCCAACAATGACATTAAGTGAAATTTATGAAGAATTAGAAACTAGATATAATTACAAAGTAGATGAATCAGAGAAAAATGACTTAACTACAGAAGCTGAAAGACTATGTAAAAAACTTGCTATGGATAAATTTAATCATGAGTTTTTATTTGTAGTAGATTTTCCCGCAGAAAAAAGAGCTTTCTATCATATGAGGGATGAGGCTGGAATACTTCAAGGTTATGACTTGATTTGGAGAGGAATAGAAATAACTACAGGAGCTCAAAGAGAACATAGATATGATCATATAGTTAAAAGCGCCAAAGAAAAAGGATTAGATAAAGATGTTAAGTTCTATTTAGAATTCTTTAAATATGGATGTCCACCACATGGAGGATTTGCGATCGGAGTAGATAGACTTACTATGTTGCTTCTAGAACTGCCAAGTTTAAAAGAATCAATGTTCTTATTTAGAGGCCCTAATAGATTAAATCCATAAACTATATGTAAAACAAGTATATTTTATAAAAAAATACTTGTTTTTTTATTGTGTAAACATAAAAATTAATATATACTAAGCATATAGGTAGGTGATATATATGGCAGTAAATAATAAAACTAAATTAGTAAAAGCACTTTTAAATAATAATAATCTTGAAAATAAAGATGATTATGAAGAATTACTTGAAATGTTAATTGATGAACCTATAGCTATTAATTTTGATAAAGCAGAAAAAAGAACATTAGGAGAAAAAGTTGCTGATAAGATAACTGAGTTTGTAGGTTCTTGGAAATTTATAATAGGTTTTTGTGTATTTTTATTTATATGGATGATAGTAAATACTTATTTTATATTTACAGTAGACCCATATCCATTTATACTTCTTAATCTTGTTTTATCTTGTATAGCTGCTATTCAGGCTCCTATAATTATGATGAGTCAAAATAGAGAAGCAAAAAAAGAAAGTATTAAAAGTACTAATGAATATAAAACAACATTAAAAAGTGAACTTATACTTGAAGATTTACACGATACAATGGATTTAATATTAAAAAATCAAAAAGAAATATTAAAATATATAAATGATAAAGAAAAAAATTGATTTTCTTTTTTTTTTGATATATAATTAATATAGTATTAAGATACAGGAAGGATGATAAAATGGGTTTAATTAAAGCCGCTTTAGCTGCGGGAGGAAGTACGCTTGCAGACCAATGGTTAGAGTATATATACTGTGAACGTATGGAAGATAATGTGCTTATGAGAAAGGGAAGAGCTAAATCTGAAGCTTCAAATACTAAAGGTACTGAAAATATTATTACTAATGGTAGTAAAATAGTAGTAGGTGAAGATCAATTCTTGATCGTAGTATCTGATGGTAAAATTGTAGATTTTACTGCAGAAGCAGGACAATACATATTTGATAAAGGTACAGAACCATCTATGTTTTATGGCGGATTTGGTCAAGGTTTAGTAGAGTCTTTCAAAAAATTCGGTGAAAGATTTGTTGCAGGTGGTGTAGCTGCAAGTGATCAAAGAGTATATTTTGTAAATACTCGTTTAATAAAAGGAAATAAATTTGGAACTAGTACACCAGTTCCATTTAGAGATAGCGAATTTGGAATGACAGTTGATATTAGATGTTATGGTGAATATGTAATGGAAATTACAGATCCACTTGCATTCTATCATTCATATGGTGGGAATATAGAAGAAGATTATGTTATTAATGATGAATTTAAAGATCAATTTTTAGCAGATTTCTTACAAGCATTACAACCTGCACTTGCTAAAGTTGCTATGCAAAAAATATCATATGATATGTTGCCAGGAGCTGTTACTGAAATTAGTAGTGCAGTAAAAGAATGTCTTCAAGATACTTGGGGGTCTCAAGGTATAAATGTAGAAAGAGTATCTATTGCAAGTGCAACACCAACAGAAGAATCTGCAAATGTAATTAAAGCTGCTCAAGGGGATAGATTATATGCTATGAATCCTGCTATGCAAGGTGCTCGTGCAAATGCTGCTGCAAGTGAAGCTATTAAAACTGCTGCAGGAAATGAAGCTGGAGCTATGACAGGTTTTATGGGTGTTGGAATGATGAACCAAGGTGGCGCTATGTTTGGTGCTAATATGTCTTCTCAATCTCAATCAGCAAATCAAATGACTGAAATGAATGTTGTAGGCGGAGGAGTAAGTGCTAAACAAGAACCAGCACCATCACAAGAAGGTGTTAAATGCCCAAATTGTGGAACTATGATAACAGGTAATTTCTGCAGAGAATGTGGAACTAAAAAACCAGAAGAAGTGCAAGCTAAGTTCTGTTCAAATTGCGGAGCTAAAGCAAGTAATGATTCAAAATTCTGTATGGAATGTGGAACTCAATTATAAAAAGTTGATAATTATCAACTTTTTTGTTGAAATGATATTTTAAAGTGTGGTATAATTATATTGCTGGAAGATGCGATTAGTCCTTATGAAAAACCTACTAATCGAAAACATAGGGAATCTAATTCATAGCTGGTGTAGAATACCTAAATTTATTTAGGGATCCTAAAAGCTGTGATGTGATGCCCACCTGGGAGACTAGGTTTTATTCGATTCGGGACGTCGCTCTTTTGGCTTTTTTAATATGGAGGAAGTATGGCTGGAGATTTAAAATTAACTGAGGAAACTTATGTAGTATTTGATTTAGAAACGACTGGTTTATATCCAAATAGTGGTGATTCTATAATTGAAATAGGCGCAGTTAAAATAAAAGGTGGAAATATAATAGATAGATACGATGAACTTGTAAGTCCTGATAAAATATTAACAGAAGAAATAATAAAAATTACAGGTATAGATAATGAAATGTTAAAAGAAAAAAGAAAAGAACAAGAGTGTGTTAAGGATTTTATGAACTGGGTAGGAGATTTACCTATGGTTGCCCATAATGCTAAATTTGATATTTCATTTATAGATATGGCATATTCTAAATATAATTTAGGAAAACTTTCAAATGTTGTAATAGACACTTTAGGTTTATCAAGATATTTAGAGTCAAGTGAAAGATTTCATAATTTAGCTACACTTGTTAAAAGATATAATATTCCTTGGGATGAAGAAAAACATCATAGAGCTGACTATGATAGCGAGGGTACTGCTTTAATATTTGATAAAATGTTAAGAAAATTAGAATTAAATAATTTTAATACATTAAAAGACTTATATAAATATCCATTTATAGTGATAAGAAAATAATTTATTTAAATAAAAAAAATACGACACAATTAATGTGTCTTTTTTTTTATAATATAATAGGTGATTTTATGAAAATATATTTAGATCTAGTGATGATACTTAATTTTGCTATTGATTTTATATTGCTTCTTACAGTATCATTAATACTTAAAAGAAATATAAGTATAACTCGTATTATGTTAGGGGCTTTTAT
>JAZTXB010000039.1:0-3361 GCA_045636225.1 Bacilli bacterium | reverse complement strand
TAAATAAGTTAAAATTATATTGGTGATTGTAGCGAAGTGGTTCACCTGTACCCATACCGAACACAGAAGTTAAGCACTTCAGCGCCGAAGATAGTGGAATACGCTAAAATAGGTCATTGCCAATATTTTTTTTATTTTATAAAGAAAAGTAATAACTTTTCTTTTTTTTTTATATTTAATTAACAATTTTATTTTTTTGTCTTGTATCTATTCTTGAGTTTGACAGTAAAAATGAGCAAAACCTTATGCATAAAGGGTTTGCCCATTTTTTTATTGTTGTGATTTTTTCTTTATTTAATATAATTTTTAATTTTTTGTAATTTTATATATTTTTTTGTTAAGTCTATATTGAATACATTACATAATTCTGAAGTTATGGTGTTTCTTGTATTAACTATATATGTATCTGCTTTTAGTTTTGTACATGTTAGCTCATTGATTGCTTTTATGATATTTTCAATTGAATATTTTTGTTCTGTTTTTATTTCTAATAGTCTTAATATTAGTAACGATATAAAACAAGTTAAGAAATGTGCTTCAATATGTTCCTTTGTCCAAACATAAACTGGTCTTGATTTCAAAATACTTTTTGTTATCTTAAATGTTTCTTCTATTTTCCATAGACCTCGATATTTATCTCTTAAATCTTTATCACTCATTTCAAGTTCACTAGTTACAATAGAATAATAACCATCATATTTTTCTAGTTCTTTTATTTTTTCTTCATTTAAAGATAGTGTTAATCCATTTGATATTAATCCGGTTTCTTTATCAAATTGTATATTATTTACGAAACCTGCTGCTCCGACTGATGTTGCCCTAGTATATTTTCCTGGATTTGATATTAAATCTTTTGCTTTTGCTATTACTAACTCTCTTTCGTATTTTTGCCTATCGGCATATTTTTGCGAATAGTAAACCATTTGCTTTTGATAGGTAACTGATTTGTTAGTTCTTTTTCCATTTCTTTTTATTTGTATTGTTTTGGCAAATATTCTTGATTTATGTTTAAAATATATTGTCTCATTATCTTCAATTATTTTATCAATAGTATAATCATCTTTTAATACATAATCTTTGAATTCTTTATCTGCACCAAGAACACTTTGACCATATATGTAACCATCATGATTGTTATTGCTATTATCATTTTTTCCTGCTATAAATACAGCGTTATCGCTTGTGTTAAGCCCTCTGTCTGCTACTATTATAGTTCTTTCAATTCCAAAGTTTCTTTTAACTTTTTTTAATGCTGGTCTTAAAGTTGTTTTTTCACTTTCGTTTCCAGGGAATAAATTATAAGAAAGGGGTAGGTCTGTATTATCCATAAGTAATCCCATTTGTATAATAGGATCTTTCTTGTTTTCTTTGGATGGACCTTTTTTTCTGTATCCCTTTATTAAAATATTTCCTTCTTCATCAACCAAATCGTCATCATTGTATGAAATTTCAAAATAATAATTAGTACAATCATAATAACTATTTGATACATCTCTATTATATTTTTCTTTTGTATGATTCCATAGCCAAGTTTGAATATCTTCTTGGTACTCACAAAAATTATCTAAACTTCTATATAAGTCTTTTAATGAAAAGTTGAAATTATCAAAGTATATATTTTTATTTTCATAAGCTTCTTTTTTGCTTCCAGGATTCATTATTCTTGAATAAATAAGAAGTTTAAAAATATCATTTAAACAGTACTCTATATTTAATTTGCCCTGTTTATCTTTAAAAAACTTATTTAGTTTTAATTCATCATATATATTTTTTAAGAAAATATAACCAAGATTATTTGGTTTGATATTATCATCTAATTCTTCGTTTAATGAAAAAACTAAAGATTCTTGTCCTTCTAAAAGTAATTCTTTTTCCCTTTCATCAGCTATAGAATTAAAATGTTTAATTGGATCATCATATAATTTTATTAATTCTTCCCAATCGCCGATTTTTTCTACAGTTACTTGCTTAGTTTTGCCATCTTTATCTCTATAACCACGAACATAACTCAGATATTTAATATTATTTTTATTTGGATTACATCTAACATACATATTATTAATCACATCCTACAATATAATTATACCACACATCATAACAAATCACAACAATAAAATAGCAAAAACTTGACAAAATAAAAACCTTGTACAAAAAGGCTTGAACATATATTATAAAAATACGTAGGTGTCAAACTCCGGTAGTTAATGTAACATTTTCACTGAAAAATCACACACACAAATAAAAAAGTCAATAAAAACAATTGAACTTTTTTTTATATTATGGTATCATTATATTAGTGTTATAGTAAGGAGATTTGCCTATGAATAAAAATATTAATAAAAGTAAAATATACATGATTATATGTATTTGTATATTATGTATATCTATACTAGGTACTACCATAGCCTATTATAGAAAAGTATTATTTACTGAAAATGCAAATACTGTTACTTATGGATTAGATTATTATATAAATTATGCTAAAGGACAAGATATATCGGGAGTAGAGTTACAATTATCTAATGATTATACATTAGGTAATAGTTCGGATATAGAACTATGGAAAAAAGATAATACTTATGATATATATGGATATATATATTTAGATATAAATGAGATAAGCTCTGGTGCATCCCAAAGTTCGGCATTAAAATATACCATAGTAAATAATGGCAATATAATATCAGAAGGTTCGTTAAAAGGTAGTAGTGCTGGTCAATCAAAATTAGTAGCTGCTGATATTCCGTTACAAACAACGAAACAATTATATACTGTATACATATGGTTGGATGGAAAAGAAAATATTGAAGAATTATCTTCAGGAGGAACACTATCTTTAACAGTTAGATGTGAAGCTACTATGAAGGAAATTGCTGTTCCGGGTAATTTACTTAATTTTATTAAAAGTAAATATACTAGTGGTACTCCAGAACTTAAAACACAAGAAACAAGTGGAGACTCTTACTATTATTCATTTCAAGATGCAGAAGAAACATGGGGACTTATGAATGATGGATTAAAAATAGACAGTACTTTAGATGCAACAACTACTGGACTAGCAACAACTGTAACAGATACTACTGCACTAACAACTGGCACTGAAGGAAATATCAGATACTTTGGACCGAGTGCCTCAGTAAAAAACTATATATATTTTAATTGTAATGATTATTCTAATCAATCATTAACTGATGCTAATGGAGAAAAAAATTGTGAACTTTGGAGAATAATAGGAATAGTAGATGGTAAAGTAAAGATAATAAAAGAACAGTCTATTGGTTATTTAGCATGGGACCAAGATAAGAATCAATATGAAAGTTTAACAACATATAATAATAACTGGAAAACATCATCACTTCAA
>JAZTXB010000038.1:0-2545 GCA_045636225.1 Bacilli bacterium | reverse complement strand
TTTATTGTTGTTTAATTATAAGTATAATTGTTTTGTAGTGGTTGGTGCGTCCGGGTAAGGTCGTGGAATTGAAAGCAGAACATATTGGACAAATAAAGAAGTATATGAATTATATAGATAAAAATATAAAGAAGATATATCAAGAAAAAACTATAGGAATAATAATATGTAAGAAAAATAATAATTTTATTATGCAGTATGTAAGTGACAATAGAATATTTGAAACTACTTATAAATTAAAGGAGGAAATATGAAAGAAATAACATATGCAACTGGTAACTGGGCAAAAATTGCTAGTGCTAAACAAATTCTTGAACCATTAGGTTTTAAAATTAATAATGTAAAAATGGATACAGTAGAAATACAAGCAGATACTATGGAAGAGGTTGCTAAATATTCTGCTAAATATGCTAGTGATAAATTAAAAACTAATGTACTAAAAAATGATAGTGGGTTAGTTATACCTGCTTTAAACGGTTTTCCAGGGCCATATACTCATTATGCTGATGATACGTTAGGTGAAGATGGAATACTTAAACTTATGGAAGGTATAGAAGATAGATATGCATACTTCATAGAAGCACTTGCATATTGTGAGTATGGAAAAGAACCAATTGTAATAGTTAGTAAAACAGAAGGTACAATTGCATATGAAAAAAGTGGCGAATATGGTTGGAGCTGGGACTTTATATTTATACCAAAAGGAGAGTCTAAAACAATGGGAAACTTTAAAGATGAAGATAGATGGAATCTTTGGAATAACACAGGATATGAAAAACTAGCTGAGTATTTAAATAATAAGGAGTAATATATATAAGTAGTAAAATAAAAACAACTGTTTATAAACTATGGAGGTTTTATGGAAAAAATATATAATAAATTAGTTAGAGATAAAATACCAAAAATAATAGAAAGTAATAATGGTAAACCTATAATAAGTATATTAAATGATGATAGATATAAAGAAGAGTTAGAACGAAAACTTTATGAAGAATATAATGAAGTGATAGAAGCAAGTGGGAATGATAGAATAGAAGAACTTGCTGATATGCTTGAAATAATAATCGCACTTGCTAAATTAGAAAACAAAACATTAGAAGATGTAATAGATGTATCTAAAGAAAAAGTAAAAAAAAGAGGTGCTTTTGATAAAAAAATATATTTAGAAAAAGTTATTGAATAAGGTTAAATGCCTTATTTTTTAGTTATAACACATAATTATAACTAATATAACTTATTGTTACTTGACTTTATAACTAATTGTTTATATAATTAACTTAATAAAAGGTGATTTTGTATGGATAATATTAACTTAAATTCTTTAAAAATATTTTTAGAAGTAGCTAATTCGAAGAGCTTTTTAGATGCTTCTAATAAATTATTTATATCTCAACCAGCTATAAGTAAAAGTATGTCTAAACTAGAAGAAGATTTGGGCATTGTTTTGTTTTATAGAGCTAATAAAGGTATTTCACTTACTCCATCTGGAGAAATACTTTATAAATATTTAAAAGATACTAAAGATTTATTACTTTCTTGTGAAAGAGTTTTAGTGTCTATGAATGATATTGAAGAAGGAAAAATTATTATCGGAGTACAATCACACATAGTAAGAAATTATTTAATGGATAAGATAGATAATTTTAGATTAAAACATCCTAAGATTGCTATTGAACTTACTGACTTATCAACTAGTACTTTAATAGAGAGATTAGAAGAAAGAAAAATAGATTTTGTAGTTGATTCAACACCAGTAGAAACTGTATACAACAATATAGAAATTAAACCAATTTGTTCACTTAGTACATGCTTTGTAAAATCTCCAAATAATAAAGCTAAAATAAAAAATTTAAAAGAATTAGAAGATGAACAAATAATATTACCTTTATCAAGAAGTTCGCTTAGAAAAAATTTAAATAAATGTTTTAATGAGGCTGATGCTAATATAAATCCTATACTTGAATTCGAAACAGAAGAATTAATAATAGAAGCAACAAGGAGAAATTTAGGAATAGGATATGTAGTAAAATCAGCAATTCAATATTTAGTGGATGCAAAAATATTAGAGTATATTGATATAAAAGAACAATTACCAAAGATGGAAATAAATTTAGTATATATAAATAATTATTTAACTAATGTAGCTAGATTATTTATAGAGGAAGAGATAGTTAATGAAGATGGATGCATATAGTTTTTATAAAAAGAAATATGATTTAAAAACATTAGATTTAAAAATAACCGATGCTAAAATATTGTTCTTAATATATGATGAAAAATATAATTATTACTTAAATAATGGTAGTTTTATTACATCAGGAGAAAATGTAAATATATTAAAAAAGGTAAGCGAATTAAATAAAAAACATAAATTAGAAATAACTAATTTTTATCCTGTATGTTTTTGCTCTAAAACTCTTGTAATTGCTTTAAAAACAAATAACGTAAATACGAATTTAATGAAAGTACATAATGATAAAATACTTTTAAAATATAATAAATTAATTAGCTATCACAAAAATAATTCTTATACATTATTTTTATC
>JAZTXB010000037.1:0-5877 GCA_045636225.1 Bacilli bacterium | reverse complement strand
AAAAGATTTTTAATGAAGAAAATCTTAAATTAATTTATAATGTAGAAGAAATTGGGGATTTTTATAAAAGTGTAAAGATCTCTATAATAAAACAAACTAAAGTAGGTACTTTTGGTGGAGAAATTGAATATCAGTTAAGTGATAAAGAAATAAGAGCCGCTTTAAATGCAGAATTAGAAAAATCGCAATATCAAACTAAAGAATTAACTTATTCTGTTATAAGCGGTATTATTAAGGCAGTGACATTTGATGTTACAAAAAAGAATAATAAACAAAAAAGTATAGGAGGAATAAAATGAAGTTTGAAGAATTAGATAAAAGAAAAACTAGTGAAGTAGAACCTAGTTTAACAGAAAAATTTATAAAATAAGATTTACTTGATGCCACAACAAAACATAGAGATGGATGTGAAAACTATGTGTTTTATGATGGACCAATATATGCGAATGCTAAACCAGGTATTCACCATGTATTTTCTAAAACTATAAAGGATTCTTTCTGCAAATATCAAATAATGAAAGGTAAAAGAGTTTTAAGAAAAATAGGTCTTGATACTCACGGGCTTCCAATAGAAGTAAATGTTGAAAAAAAATTAGGATTTAGTGGTAAAGGTGATATTGAAGCTTTTGGCGTTGAAAATTTCTGTCGTGAATGTAATAACGAAACTGCTACTAATATAGATGAAGTAAATAAAGTAACAGATATGATGGGACAATTAATTGATACTAAAGATCCATATATAACATGTACAAATGATTTTATAGAATCAGAATGGTGGATACTATCTGAAATGCATAAAAAAGGTTTAGTATATCATGGTTCTAAGGTACTTCCATATTGTCCAAGATGTGGTACAGAACTTGCAAGCCATGAGGTATCTCAAGGATATCAAGAAGATGCAGTTAATACTGTTATTGTACCTTTTAAATTAGTAGAAAAAGATGAATATTTACTAGTTTGGACAACAACACCATGGACACTTATGGATAATGTTGCTGCTTGTGTAAACCCAGACTATGAATACTTAAAAGTAGAATCTATGGGATATAAATTTATAATAGGTAAAACACTTGCGGATAAAGTATTAGGTGAAGAGTATAAAGTTCTTGAAACATTTAAAGGTAAAGATTTAGTTGGTTTAAAATATGAACAATTAATACCCTTTGTAAATGTTGAAGGGAAAGCATTTGAAGTAGTTGCTGATAACTATGTAACAGATGCAGATGGTACTGGTATAGTTCATATAGCTCCTGCATATGGTGCTGATGATAATCGTGTATGCATGGAAAATGGAATATCTTTTGTACAAAGTGTAGGTAAAGATGGATGCTATACAGATGGACTTTGGAAAGGTAGACTTGTTACTGATGGAGAACTTGAAATAGAGATAGTTAAATGGTTAAAAGAAAATGATAAACTATTTAAGAAAATAAAAATAACACATGATTATCCACATTGTTGGAGATGTAAAAGTCCGCTTATTTATTATGCTAAACCAGCTTGGTATGTAAGAACAACTGCATACAAAGATAAAATTATAGAAGCAAATAAATCTATTAATTGGTATCCTGATTATATAGGAGCTAAACGTTTTAATAACTGGCTTGAAAATATGATTGACTGGGGTATTTCAAGAAATAGATATTGGGGATGTCCAATTCCTATTTGGACTTGTGATTGTTGTAATCATTTTGAAGTTATTGGTTCAAAAGCTGAATTAAAAGAAAAAATGCTTGAAAAAGATATTGATTTAGATACGCTTGAACTTCATAGACCATATGTAGATGATATACATATTAAGTGTCCAAAATGTGGAAAGACAATGTCAAGAGTTCCTGATGTAATGGATGTTTGGTTTGATTCAGGTGCTATGCCTTATGCACAATATCATTATCCATTTGAAAACAAAGAATTATTTGAAGAACAATTCCCAGCTGATTTTATTGCTGAAGGTGTTGACCAAACTAGAGGTTGGTTCTATGTACTTTTAGTTATTTCTACAATCATATCTGGAAAATCGAGTTTTAAAAATGTAGTTGTAAATGATATGATGTTAGATGCTCATGGAAAGAAAATGAGTAAATCTACAGGAAATATAATAGATCCAGTAGAAATAATGAATAAATATGGTGCAGATCCAATTAGATGGTATATGCTATATACATCACCAGTATGGACACCACTTAGATTTGATGAAAATGGAGTAAAAGAAGTAAATTCTAAATTCTTTAGTACTCTAAAAAATACATATAATTTCTTTGTTATGTATGCTAATATCGATAATATAGATCCAAAAGAATATGAAATTAAATATGATGATTTAGAAGAAATAGATAAATGGTTAATATCTAAATATAATAAACTTGTTAAAAATGTTACTGAATATATGGATAAATATGACTTAACTTTAACAGTAAGAGAAATACAAGATTTTGTATCAGAAGATTTATCTAACTGGTATATAAGACGTAATAGAAGAAGATTTTGGGCATCAGAGAATGATACAAATAAACTAGCTGTATATAAAGTAACTTATGATATACTAGTTGGTGTTTGTAAATTAATCGCTCCAATAGCTCCATTTGTAAGTGAAGAGATTTACACTAAATTAACAGGTGAAGAATCTGTACATTTAGCTGATTATCCAACTTATGATGAAAGTTTAATAAATGAAAAAATAGAAAATAGAATGGATTTAATAAGGGATTTAATAAGTCTTGGTAGAAACATAAGAGAAGATGTAAAGATAAAAGTTAGACAACCACTTTCAGAAGCTTTATTAGATGCTAAAAATGAAAATTTAATAAGTGATTTAACTGATTTAATAAAAGAGGAATTAAATGTTAAAGAAGTTAAATTTATTAAAGATGTTGAAAACTATATGAATTTCACAGTAAAACCAAACTTTAAAGAAGTTGGTAAAGTATTTGGTCCTCTTATGAAGGATTTCCAAAATAAATTATTAGAGCTTAATATGAGTGATATTAATAAATTAAAAAATAATGAAGTATTAAATATGACTATAGGTGATAAAGATTTTGATATAACATTAAATATGGTAGATCTTAGAACTGAATCTAAAGAAGGATTTGACGTTGCTACTGATTCATCTAATTTTATAATTTTAAATACAGAACTTACTAATGAATTAGTAATGGAAGGTATTGCTAGAGAACTTGTTTCTAAAGTGCAAAACTTAAGAAAAACTAAAGATTTTGATATATCAGATCGAATTAAATTATATTATAATGGTGATGATGAAGTAACAGAAGCAGTTAATAAATTTGAAGAGTTTATTAAGAATGAAACGTTAGCTGTAGATATAGAAGTTAAATTCAACTTAAAAGAAGAAGTTGATTTAAACGGACATAATACTTTTATTGACGTTGAAAAAGTATAAAGTATGAAGCAAGTGATAAAATTACTTGCTTTTTTGTTAAAATTATTATATATTTAAAGTGGTGATATATATGGAATATAATAATTATGATGAGTTAGATACAAAATATATAGATAATAAAAAAGCTTTGGAAAAGGCTTTAAGCGAGATTAAAGATTATAATGATATTTATAAAATTAAATTTCCTGTAGATGAAAACTTAGATGAAACTACTGAATATTATGATGTGTTGACTGATAAAGAATGTTTTTGGGTACATGTGGATGACTTAATTAAAATTTGTAGAGAAATTAGTTCGAATCAGTTAATAGGCTTTGATTTTAAAATTGATATGGATGTTGTTCATGGAAAAGAGTATGTTATGATATCAGAAAGTTTTATAGATTTTATTAAACAAAATACAAAAAATCCTAAATATCTTCCTAACTTTTCTTTATTAAAGATGATGTCTTTCTCAAAATATCACGTAGATGATAAATCTGGATATATTAGTCAAGCGATAACAACAGATGGTACAATTGAACTCGAGTCAGAAAAATATAGATAAAAAAAGTAGAATTATTTCTACTTTTTTTAGTTTCTATATCTTATATTTTCATTAGATATATTTAGTATAATTCCAAGCATAATCATATAACTAATAAGACTAGAACCACCATAACTTATAAATGGTAATGTTATACCAGTTATTGGCATTATTCCTATAGTCATTCCAATGTTTTGTAATTGTTGATATATAAGCATACCTATAATACCACTGATAATATATTTATTAATATTATTTGGACTTTCGATAGCAAGTTTCACTAATTTTAAATCAAAAAAAGTAATTAAAATCAATAAAGTAACAGAACCAAAAAAACCAAAGTTATTAGCAAATACTGCAAATATAAAATCGGTTTGAGGTTCTGGAAAATATATTGGCGTGTTATTAATTCCATATCCAAGAAGACCACCACTACCAATAGATGTAATGCCATTCTCTAATTGGTATCCACTACCACTTGACCAATCAAGTAATCTATCCACTCTAAGAAAGAATGATGAACCAAATATACTAATAAATAAATCATTATTTACAAAATAAATAATTAATATAAAAGCAATAAAACCAATAAGTATACCACCTAGTATACCAAACCATCTGTATCTAATTCCTGATATAAATAACATTACTATAGTTATTAATAAATAAATTAATACAACACCTGTATCAGGTTGTAAGAAAGTTAGTATAGAAGGAATACCAACTACTAATCCAACTTTAAATAAAAATTTAAATTCTTCCATAAGTGTAGGATTATTATATTTAGTTTTAAATTTATTTATCATTTTACCAAGTGTTATAATTAAAATAATTTTCATAAATTCACTAGTTTGTATATTAACACCTTTTATTTGAAACCAACATTTAGCATTATTAATTTCTTTTCCAAAAAATAAAACTAATACTAAGAGTAATACCCCAAAAATATATAAAAACCATGAATTTTTATAAAGTAAGTGATTACCTATAAACATAACAAAAAATACAAATATAAATCCAATTACATACCATATTATTTGTTTAAGAACAAGATTACTAGATTCGTCTAATAAATGTTCTGCACTCCCTATAGTAACAATACTTATAATAGCAAATAAAACAATACATAAAACAATACTCATATCAACTTTGTATTTAGATATATTTTTCATTTAATCACCATTATTATCTTACACTATTTTAGTTATTTATACAAGGATGTTTATTTTTTTTGAATTTTATAGTATAATTAAATAGGTGATTAAATGAGATTAGAATATATAATAATTATTGTTGTTTGTTTAGTAATCGCACTTGCGATAGCAAAGTCACAAAAAAAAGATTTTAAATTAGATGCTAATAAACTTGTTATGTTATTAGGAGGAAAAGATAATATTGTTGATTATGAATTTAATAAATCTAGATTTATAGTTAATTTGAAAGATGTGTCTAAAGCAAACAAAGAAGGAATACAAAGAATGGGTGCTCAAGGAATTGTTGAAATAGATAATCAACTTAAAATAATATTAGGTAGTGAAGCTAAACAAATTAAAAAGTATATAAATGAATTAAAGTGATATTTCGTCACTTTTTTTCATTTTTCGACAAAATTCGACAAAATAATATAGTATTATTATTTTGGTGATAAATTATGAATATTTTTAGAATAATGTTTTTAGATGTTATATTATTTTTATTTCCGCTACTTATTTATTTAATATATCTAGGGAGCAATAAAAATATTGATAAAAATAAAAAGAACTTGTATTTTACTTTTTCGCTAGTTACATCATTTTTTTTGATAACTAGTTATGAAGAAAGCAATATACTTATGAAAGTTTTTTTATTAAATTCAATAGTAATTTTTTCTTATATAGAAGATAAATGTATAGCTGCTAATATATTTGCTTTGATTATATTATCAATAAATATGAATAAGGTAAACTATATT
>JAZTXB010000036.1:0-2980 GCA_045636225.1 Bacilli bacterium | reverse complement strand
AAAAATAAATATGTAATTTTTAAAGATGGAAAATATAGATATCATAATTTTGCTAATATAAAAAAAGATATAAATAATAATTAGGAGGGTTTATGTTAGATATAAAAAAAATTAAAGCAAATAAAAAACAAGTAGAAGAGGCATTGAGAAAGAGAATCCCAGAATGTTCATTAGATGAAATAGTAAAATTAGATGATGAAAGATTATTGCTTCAAAAAAAATTAGAAGAGTTACAATCTATTAGAAATAAAACATCAAAAGAAATCGCTTTTTTAAAAAGTAAACAAGAGGACACAAATAATTTAGTTACAGAAATGAAGAATATAGGAAAGCTTATAGGTGAGGTAAATGAAAAATTAACTCATATAAAAAATTCTTTGGAAGAAAAATTAAGTGCGCTTCCTAATATACCTGATGATGATTTAGTAGCGGGAGGTAAAGAAAATAATCAACCTTTATATAAATATTTAGAACAACCTAAGTTTCATTTTAAAGAAAAAGATCATATTGAGTTAGAAAAAAATTTAAATTTAATTGATTATGAAAGAGGAGTAAAATTAGCTGGTCAAGGTAGTTGGATTTATACGGGAATTGGAGCTCAACTAGAATGGGCATTATTAAATTATTTTGTTAATACTCATATAAAAAATGGTTGGAATTTTAATCTAGTTCCACATATGTTGAATTATGATTGTGGTTATACTGCAGGACAATTTCCAAAGTTTAAAGACGAAGTTTATTGGATAGATGAAGAAAGAGGTAAAAATGGTAAATTTTTATTACCTACTGCAGAATCCGCACTAGTTAGTATGCATAGAAATGAAATACTAGATGAAAGTGAATTACCTAAAAAATATTTTTCTTATACTCCATGTTATAGAAGAGAAGCTGGAAGTTCTAGAAAAGAAGAAAGAGGAATTATTAGAGGTCATCAGTTTAATAAAGTTGAAATGGTACAATTTATTACTCCACAAAAAGCAGATGAAGCTTTTGAGGAAATGTTAGCTAATGCAGAAAATTTAGTTAAAGGTTTAGGATTACATTATCAAATAGATAAATTAGCTGCAGGTGATTGTAGTGCTAGTATGTGTAGAACTTATGATGTTGAAATTTGGATTCCAAGTATGAAAATTTATAAAGAGGTAAGTTCTGTTTCTCTTTGTAGAGATTATCAAGCCAGAAGAGGAAATATTAGATTCAAAAATTCAACAACTGGGAAAATTGAATTTGTAAATACATTAAATGCTTCAGGATTAGCTACAAGTAGATTAGTTCCTGCTTTATTAGAACAATTACAACAATCAGATGGAAGTGTTGTTATTCCTGAAGTATTAAGACCTTATATGAATGGAATGCAAAAAATAGAAGTTCCTCAAAAAGTATTAAAGAAAACAAAAAAGCAAAAATAATAAAAATTATATTAAAGAAAGTTTGAGAACGTATATGAATTTTAAAAATATTAAATGTGTTGTTCTTGACATAGATGGAACTATAACAAATTCTGAAGGTAAAATTAGTGATTATACGCAAAAAATAATAAAAAAATTAGTTACTAAAAATATTAAAGTTATTATAGCAAGTGGAAGAAATATTGATAGTGTAGTTGAGATAAGTAAAATTTGCAATGCAAGTAGTATAGTAATTGCTAATAACGGTTCCACAGTATATGATTATTCAAAAAATAAATTTTTGTTTTTAAATATTATTAGTTATGAATTAATTAATTTAGTTTGGAACTTGTGTTTAAAGTATAATATGGATAGTATATATAATTCGATGAATTTAAGATATAGAAATTATAAATGTTTAGATAAGAAATATAATGAGAAGAATGATATACAGATAGAAAATATTGCTGATATAAAAAATGATATATATCAAATAGTTTTGTTAAGTAATGATTATAGAAAGTTTAATTATTGTATAAATGAAATAAAAAAATATGAATTGAAAATTTGTAATACAGCAAAAGGAAGTAATGGAATTGTATTTGCTGATATTAATTTAAAATGTACTTCAAAAGGGAACGCGATAAAAGAGTTGAGTAAATTATTAAATATAAAAAAACGCAATATTATTTGCTTTGGTGATTCTATAAATGATATTGAAATGTTTCATAATTGTGGTATCAAAGTTGCTATGAAAAATTCGGTTCAAGAATTAAAGTCTATTGCGGATTATGTTACAAAGTATTCTAATAACGAAGATGGAGTTTCAAAATTTCTAGAAGAGTATTTTGATTTATATTAACCAATTATTTGATAGTTATAAATAAATTGAATTATAAAGTTTTGTTAAAAATCAAATTAACATTATAATAGCTCAAATTAAAATTGAAAAATTGTTGAAATATTTTTGTTAAGTAGTATAATATAGTAAAATTGAAATGAATGTGAGTGGTGCACAACATTTTAAAAAAAGTAATTATGTGCACCAACTTTTTTTCTCAAATTTTAACAAAACACCAAAATGTCAAATTTTTGGTGTTTTGTTGTACCCTAAAATTCGTTGTAAATAAAGGTAAGTTTTAATTTGATGCACTAAAATCAACCAATAACTGCACCAATAGCTAAAAACTTTATGTTAAGTGCAATAGATGTACTTGGTATAGAAAAAAGAGAAAATGAACTTGAAAGAGAATATCTTTATACAGATAAGCAATATGCAATAGTTCCTAATGTAGTTGGAATGAGTGTTAAAGAAGCAGTGAAAAAACTAAAAAAATTCAAAGTAGAATATAGTGGGAATGGGGATGTAGTTACATATCAATCTCCAAGTAGTGGAGAAAGTATATATGAAGACTAAACTGTAAGGTTGTTACTTGGTGAATAATAAAAAGTGTGATTATCTAAGTTTTGTCAAATTGTAAATTTTGTGATATTATAATCACGACAAAAAGAACTGAGTTTCCTCAATTTTTTAAAATTTTGGATTAATAAGTTTATTTGTTATAGTATAAACAATCTGAGGTACATAATTT